>NZ_JBEZKW010000076.1:0-29965 GCF_040651795.1 Streptomyces sp. NPDC048361 | reverse complement strand
CCGAGGACCGTTTCGCCGCGCTCGGCGGGCGCCGGGCCGACGCCATGGTGCTGGTCCGCAACGAGCTCGCGCGGCATGCCTGGGCGGCCGCGGGGTACGAGCCGCAGGAGCAGTGGCGGCGCTGGGTGAAGCCCCTGGCCTGAGCTACCGCGACCTTCCCTTTGCCAGTGCTTTACCATGGGTGGACTTCGATCCACCGGATGAAAGGTGTGAGCGTCCGCCCATGGGCGAGCCTCCCAGTACCCATACCGCCGCGCGACACCGCGCGCACCGCCTCCGCCTGGCCGATCATGGGACGGAGGTGACCCGATGACCGAAGTGCTCCTGCTCCTCGCGGCCGTACTGCTCTCCTTGGTGTGCGCGGTGTTCGTGGCGGCCGAGTTCTCCCTCACCACCGCCGAGCGCAGCGATCTGGAACGCGCCGTCGAGCGCGGCGAACGCGGCGCCGGCAGCGCCCTCAAGGCCGTACGGAGCCTTACGTTCCAGTTGTCGGGCGCCCAGCTGGGCATCACCGTCACCGGGCTGGTCATCGGCATGATCGCCAAGCCGTCGATCGCCAAGCTCCTCACGGGACCGCTGGAATCGGTCGGCCTGTCCGCGTCGGCCGCGAGCTCGGTGGCCCTCGTGCTGGGCATGGTGCTCTCCACGGTGTTCCTGATGGTCGTCGGCGAGCTCGTCCCCAAGAACTGGGCGATCTCCTCGCCGCTCGCTGTCGCGAAGGTCGTCTCGGCCCCGCAGCGCGCGTTCAGCGCCGCCTTCCGGCCGCTGATCAGCCATCTCAACACCTCGGCCAACCATCTGGTACGCCGCTTCGGTCTGGAACCCGCCGAGGAGCTGGCCTCCGCCCGCAGCCCGCAGGAGCTTGTCGCCCTGGCCCGGCACTCGGCCAAGCAGGGCGCGCTGGAGGCGGACACCGCCGAGCTGTTCGTCCGTACCCTCAACCTCGCCGAGCTCACCGCAGAGAACGTGATGACCCCGCGCGTGCAGGTCACCGCCCTCGACATCCAGGCCACCGCGGAGGACGTCGCCAACGCGACCCGCGCCACCGGCCTCTCCCGCTTCCCCGTCTACCGAGGCAGCCTCGACTCGGTCGTGGGCATAGCCCATATCAAGGACGTCCTCGCCGTCCCCGCCGAACGGCGGCGCCTGCACCCGGTCACCGCGCTGCTGCGCGAGCCGCTGCTGGTGCCGGAGACCCTCACCGTGGACCGGCTCCTGGACCAGCTGTACGGCAAGCGGACCATGGCCGTCGTCATCGACGAGTACGGCGGCACCGCGGGCGTCGTGACCCTGGAGGACATCGTGGAGGAGGTCGTCGGCGAGGTCCGCGACGAGCACGATCCGCACGAGACCCCCGACCTCGCCCCCGCCGGCCAGGACGCCGACGGCCGCACCCTGTACTCCGCGGACGGCGCCGCCCGCGACGACCAGCTCGCCGCGATCGGACTGCGCGTGCCGGACGGGCCGTACGAGACCCTCGCCGGCCTCGTGGCGACCGAGCTCGGCCGGATCCCCAAGGTCGGCGACCGTGTGGAGCTGACCGGCTGGCGCATGGACGTGGTCGACGCGACCGGGCGGCGCGCGGCGCGCGTCCTGCTGCACGCCCCGCTGCACACCGATGACGACGAGGAAGCCGCCCGATGACCGCGATCCAGATTCTCATCGGCCTGGCCACGCTGGTCGTCAACGCCTTCTTCGTGGGCGCCGAGTTCGCGCTGATCTCGGTACGCCGCAGCCAGATCGAACCGCTCGCCGAGGAGGGGAACCGCCGCGCCCGCAGCGTCATTTGGGGCCTGGAACACGTCTCGGCCCTCATGGCCGCCGCCCAGCTCGGCATCACCCTGTGCACCCTGGTACTCGGTGTGGTCGCCGAGCCCGCCATCGCGCACCTGGTCGAGCCCGTCTTCGACGCCGTGGGCGTGCCGGACGGGCTCATCCACCCGGTCTCCTTCGTGCTCGCGCTCGCGGTCGCGACGTATCTGCACATGCTGCTCGGTGAGATGGTGCCGAAGAACATCGCACTGGCCGAGCCCGCCCGCACCGCACTGCTGCTCGGGCCTCCGCTGGTGACGCTGGCCAGGGCGCTGCGTCCGGTGATCTTCGCGATCAACGCCTTCGCCAACGCCATCCTGAAACTGCTCAGGGTGGAGGCCAAGGGCGAGGTCGCCGCGACCTTCTCCGACGACGAGCTGGCCCGCCTGGTGACCGACGCGGGCGCCGCCGGGCTGCTCGACGACCGGGCGGCCGACCGGCTGCGCGACGCACTCGAACTGGGGCGCCGGCCGGTGCGGGACGTGGTGGTACCGCTGGAGGACGTGGTGCGGGCCGCGGTCGGCACCACGCCCGCGGAGCTGGAGCGGCTCGCCGCGAGCTCCGGGTACTCCCGCTTCCCGGTCGTCGACGACGACAGCCGCATCCTGGGCTACCTCCACGTCAAGGACGCCCTCGACGCGTCGCCGCGCGACGTGGCCTTCCCCGTCGCCGCGCTGCGGCCGATCGCACGGGTGCGCGCCGCGACCCCGCTGGACGACGTCCTCACCGCGATGCGCCGCAGCCGTACGCACCTGGCGGCGGCGCTCGGCGAGGACGGCAAGCTGGCCGGCCTGGTCACGATGGAGGACGTACTGAGGGAACTGGTGGGTCCCCCGGCAGCCGCGGCCTAGCTTTCGCTCGGGGGCGGGGGCGGGGGGCGGATGCGGGTGCCCGGCCGGAGCGTCTCCGGGGAGGCGCTCA
The DNA here is from genome assembly GCF_040651795.1 of Streptomyces sp. NPDC048361. Classification (NCBI taxonomy): domain Bacteria; kingdom Bacillati; phylum Actinomycetota; class Actinomycetes; order Kitasatosporales; family Streptomycetaceae; genus Streptomyces; species Streptomyces sp. NPDC048361. The sequence goes on along the minus strand of NZ_JBEZKW010000076.1, from coordinate 27,232 downwards.
GCGTGGGGTTCCCGTGTGTCCTTGTGGTTCCGGTCGGAGCGTCGGCGGGGGTGGCGCTCAGCGCGTGATGCCGGCCGGAGCGTCGGCGGGGTGGCCCGGGTTGGTGGTCTCGGTGAGGCCCGGACCCGGCGCCCCGAGACCCGCGGACCCGACCGCCATGAGCACGGCGAGCACCGCGGCCATCCCGGCGGTCGCGAACGCGACGGTCCAGTGAACGTCGAGCAGACTGGTCGCGCCTGCCGTCAGAACGGCGGCGAGGGCCTGGGCGAAGGTACGGACGGCCCGCTCGGCAGTGGCCTTCCAGAAGGCAGCGGTGAACAACATCGCACGCTCACTCTCTCGCACGGCCGACCCGGCCGGCCCCGAAAACTTGATGTGTACCCGGCATACCGCGGAACAGCGGACACGGACAGGGGGCGAACGAAGCCGGCGCGGGCGGGATGAGGTGCGTGAGGGCAAGCGCGCCACCCCCGGGCCGCCTTTGGCCACCACGGAGTGCGGGCACGCTGGCCCCCGGGCACCGTTGGCCACCGCCTGCGGTGTAGGCACGCCGCCCCGGGCCGCTCTTGGCTACCGCGCGGTACGATCACAGCGCCATGGAGATGAATGCCTCATACACCAGTTTTGCCGCGATCGGGGACTCCTTCACGGAGGGCATGTCCGACCGGCTTCCCGACGGGTCCTACCGCGGCTGGGCCGACCTGCTCGCCATCCGTCTGGCGGCCCGCACGCCCGGCTTCCGCTACGCCAACCTCGCCGTGCGCGGCAAGCTGATCGGGCAGATCGTCGAGGAGCAGGTAGCCGCTGCGGCCGCCCTGCGCCCGGACGTCATCACCCTGGTCGGCGGTCTCAACGACACCTTGCGCCCCAAGTGCGATATGGGCCGGGTACGCGGCCTGTTGACGGAGGCCGTCGAGCAACTCGCCCCCTCCTGCGAGCAGCTGGTCCTGATGCGCAGCCCGGGGCGCAACGGGCCCGTCCTCGACCGGTTCCGGCCGCGCATGGAAGAACTGTTCGCGCACATCGACCAACTCGCCGAGAAGCACGGGGCGTTGGTGGTCGACCTCTATGGTGCTCCGGCGCTCGCCGAGCAGCACATGTGGGACTTCGACCGGCTGCATCTGACGGCCGAGGGGCACCGCCGGGTGGCCGAGGCCGTCTGGCAGACCCTGAGCCTGGACGCGGAGGACGACTGGCGCTCGCCCCTGCCGCCCCCGGCCCGGCCGGGCTGGGCCGCGAGTCGCACCGCCGACCTGCGCTTCGCCCGCCAGCACCTCGTGCCGTGGATAGGGCGCCGCCTCACGGGCCGCTCCTCCGGCGACGGCCGCCACGGGGCGCACTTCGACGCCGCGCAGGGCCGGGCGTTCTGGGTCGCTCCGGCGGAGGGGAAGCCGGTGGGCCCGGTCTCGGAGTGGGTGCGGGTGGATGGCTGAGGTCAGCCGACGACGGCCGGCTCCGGCACCCGCGCAGCCACGAAGCGTGTCGTGCCCCGATGCCGGAAGCCCAGGGACTCGTACAGCCTGATCGCGCGGGTGTTGCCGGCGGCGGTGTGCAGGAACGGCGTCTCGCCCCGCTCCCTGATGCCGACGGCGACCGCCCGCACCAAACGGGAGCCGAGCCCCTGACCGCGGAAGGCGTCGTCGGTGCAGACGGCGCTGATCTCGGTCCACCCCGGCGGGTGCAGACGTTCGCCCGCCATCGCGATGAGCCGGCCGCCGCGCCGGATGCCCAGGTAGGTGCCGAGCTCCACGGTGCGGGGCAGGAAGGGGCCCGGCCGGGTGCGCTCCACGAGCGCCAGCATGTCGGGCACGTCGTCGACGCCGAGCCGGACCGCTTCCTCGTCGGGCCGGGCCTCCACCGACTCCCCCACGAGCTGGACGCCCGCCATGTCGAAGGTGACCTCCCAGCCCTCGGGCAGCGGGGCGCGCACCCCGGGGAGCTCCACTTCCGTGCCGGAGCCGGCGAGTGCCGCCAAGTCCGCCCAGTCCTTGTCGTCCGGCTCCGTGGGCAGCCCGAGCCAGGGCGACACATCGGTCCGGTACCGCAGCACCCGTCCGCGCCGCTCGGCGAACCCGGCGTGCGGCCCGGCCAACGAGGCGTACGCGGGGTTGTCCAGCGGGTGGGCCGGGACCTCGGCGAGGGCGGACGCGTTGTACATGATCTCCTCGTTCAGGACGGGCCAGGACCGGACGGATCAGGCCAGGAGAGGACAGGGACGGCACGGGACGGGACGGGACGGCACGGGACGGGACGGGACGGGACGGCACGGGACGGGACGGCACGGGACGGGACGGGACGGGACGGGCTGACTCATCAAACCTCCCTCAGGCAATGTTCCGGCAGGCGGCCGGCATTCCCGGAGCCGCACCTGGAGCCGCACCTTTCGGTGGGCAGGGCTGCCCACCGCGTCAGCGAAGCCGGCGGGACGGTAGCCCCGGTGGCCTCGCCGGGTGATCGTTCTTGGCATGCTGTCCCCATGCCGTCCCCCGCGCTCAACGACCTCGTCGACGAACTCCTCTCCACCTCGGGCCCCCTCACGATCGTGACCGCCGGAGACCCCGTACTACGGCGCCCGGCCGAGCCGGTGGCCGGCCGCCTCGACCCGCGGCGGCTCGGCCGGCTGATCGAGGCGATGCGCGCCACGATGCACGCCGCGCCGGGGGTCGGTCTTGCCGCGCCCCAGGTGGGACTGCCGCTACGGCTCGCCGTCATCGAGGACGCGGCCGAGGTGTCCGACGAGGTCAGGCGGGTGCGTGGCCGTGTTCCGCAACCGTTTCGGGTGCTGGTCGATCCGTCGTACGAGCCCGTCGGTGCCGGCCGCACCGCGTTCTTCGAGGGCTGCCTGAGCGTGCCCGGCTGGGGCGCCGTGGTCGCCCGGCACGAGAGTGTGCGCCTGCGCGCCCTCGACGAGCACGGCCGCGCGCTGGACGAGGTGTTCACCGGCTGGCCCGCCCGTATCGTGCAGCACGAGACCGACCACCTGAACGGCATGCTGTATCTGGACCGCGCGGAGCTCCGCTCGCTCTCCTCGCGCGAGGAGATGGCCGAGCGCTGGAACCAGCCGGCGCCCACCGCCGCGGCCGACGCCCTGGGCTTCGATCTCTCGTAGCAAGCGACAAACCGGGGTGGGGCGCTGGCCTGCAGAAATCGCCAGTAGAATCTGTCCACGTGACTGCTGTGTCTGCGAAGCCTCGCATCCCCAATGTTCTGGCCGGCCGCTACGCCTCCGCGGAGCTCGCCGTCCTCTGGTCCCCCGAGCAGAAAGTCAAGCTGGAGCGCCGGCTGTGGCTGGCTGTGCTGCGTGCCCAGAAGGACCTGGGGATCGAGGTGCCCGAGGCAGCGCTCGCCGACTACGAGCGCGTGATCGACCAGGTCGACCTCGCCTCCATCGCCGAGCGCGAGAAGGTCACCCGGCATGATGTGAAGGCGCGCATCGAGGAGTTCAACGCCCTCGCCGGGCATGAGCAGGTCCACAAGGGCATGACCTCGCGCGACCTGACCGAGAACGTCGAGCAGCTCCAGATCCGCCTCTCCCTCGAACTGATGCGGGACCGCACCGTGGCGGTCCTGGCCCGCCTCGGCAAGCTGTCCGGCGAGTACGCCGAGCTGGTCATGGCCGGGCGCTCGCACAACGTGGCCGCGCAGGCCACGACCCTGGGCAAGCGTTTCGCGACCGCCGCCGACGAGCTCCTCGTGGCGTACGGCCGCCTGGAGGACCTGCTCGCCCGCTACCCGCTGCGCGGCATCAAGGGCCCGGTCGGCACCGCGCAGGACATGCTGGATCTGCTCGGCGGCGACGCCTCGAAGCTCGCCGACCTGGAGCAGCGCATCGCGGGCCACCTCGGCTTCGCCCACGCCTTCACCTCCGTCGGCCAGGTCTACCCGCGCTCCCTCGACTATGACGTGGTGACCGCGCTTGTGCAGCTGGCCGCTGCACCCTCGTCGGTCGCCAAGACCATCCGGCTGATGGCCGGGCACGAGCTGGTCACCGAGGGCTTCAAGCCCGGCCAGGTCGGCTCGTCCGCGATGCCGCACAAGATGAACACCCGCTCCTGCGAGCGCGTCAACGGCCTGATGGTCATCCTGCGGGGCTACGCCTCGATGACCGGCGAGCTGGCGGGCGACCAGTGGAACGAGGGCGACGTCTCCTGCTCGGTGGTGCGCCGGGTCGCGCTGCCCGACGCGTTCTTCGCCTTCGACGGCCTGCTCGAGACCTTCCTCACCGTCCTCGACGAGTTCGGCGCCTTCCCGGCCGTCGTCGCCCGCGAGCTGGACCGTTACCTGCCGTTCCTGGCCACGACGAAGGTCCTGATGGCCGCCGTACGCTCCGGGGTCGGCCGGGAGGCCGCGCACGAGGTCATCAAGGAGCACGCCGTGGCCTCCGCCCTCGCCATGCGTGAGCAGGCCGCCGAGCGCAACGAGCTCCTCGACAAGCTCGCCGCCGACGACCGCATGCCGCTCGACCGGGATCGGCTCGACGCCCTGATGGCCGACAAGCTGTCCTTCACCGGCGCGGCCGGCGACCAGGTGGGCGCCGTGGTCTCCCGCATCGAGGAGATCGTCAAGCAGCACCCCGCGGCGGCCGGTTACGCTCCGGGCTCGATCCTGTGATCCTGTTTCCGTGCTGACACCTCAGGAACTCCAGGCCGCTCGCGACACCGTCATTCCCGACGTGATCGCGGGCGGCTTGTCCGTGCTGTTCTGCGGCATCAACCCCGGCTTGATGTCGGGCGCCACCGGCCACCACTTCGCCCGGCCGGGCAACCGCTTCTGGCCGGTTCTGCACCTGTCCGGCTTCACACCACGGCAGTTGAAGCCGTCCGAGCAGAACGAGCTGCTCTCGTACGGTCTCGGCATCACCAACGTGGTGGCCCGAGCCACGGCCCGCGCGGACGAGATCGACGCCGCGGAGTTCCGCGAGGGCGGCCGCCTGCTGACGGAGAAGGTGGAGCGATTCCGGCCCGCCTGGCTGGCCGTCGTCGGGGTGACCGCCTATCGCACCGCCTTCGGCGACCGCAAGGCTCGCATCGGCCCCCAGGAGCACACGATCGGTGCGACCCGCGTGTGGGCGCTGCCCAATCCCAGTGGTCTGAACGCCCATTGGACGGCGCGGACCATGGCCGAGGAATACGCCCGCCTGCGCCTCGCGGCGCAGAAGCCGCTCGACTAGCTCGGGCGCGGTGGGCGCGGTGGGGATCCTAGGGCGGGGCGATCTCCGTCACCGTAACGCTCAGGTCCCATCCGGGGCCCTCCTCCTCAAGGTCGAGCCCCACCGCGATCCACCGGTCCTCCACATGCCACAGGTGCAGGAAGTCGAAGCCGACGGCGAACTCCGCCCAGGGCTCCGGTATCGCCTCTCCCGCGACCAGCCGGGCCTGTGCGCTCCAGAGGCAGATCCACTGCGGTTCCTGCCAGCGGCGGGTGAGCTCCGCTATCAAGGCGTCGTGGTCGGCGACGCATTGGGCGCGTTGTTCCAGCCGTTGCGCCATGTCCTCCCACTCCTCTTCGTCGGCGCTCAGACACGCGCTGTGGTACCCCGGCCCGCTCACACCCGAGCCGCTGCGGCCGCGCTGTGCCGGGAACTCCCGGGAACGCAGCCGGTCGATGTGCTGGAGATACAGGGCGGTGGTCATGCCGTCAGTAAACCGCCCGGCACTGACAATTGGCGTCGCGTCAGCCGCAGGACGCCGGCCTTCGCGCGGTCAGGCGTCCCGCCGCCTCAGTGCCCACCATCCGGCGCCCGCCGTGAGCAGCGTCCACGCCGCGAGGACGGCCAGTCCGCTCCACGGGCCCAGGGTCCCGGCCGGGTGTTGCAGCAGGATCTGCTGTCCGGCACGGTCGGGCAGGAAGTCGGCCGCTCCGCCGCCCTGTGTCATGTCGCCCACGACGAACGGCAGAATCAGGAACAGCGGCACGAGCACACTGAGCGCGCCGGTGACACTGCGCAGCGCGGCCGCCACCCCCGCCGCGAGGACACTGATCAGCCCCAGATAGAGGGCGCAGCCGATGACGGCGCGCGGTGCACCAGGGTCCCCGATGCCTATCCCGAAGCCCTGGTCCATCAGGGCTTGGCCACCGAGGAAGCTGATCAGACTGGCCACCAGGCCGACGGCGAAGACGCATCCGCCCACCACCGCGAGCTTGGCCCCGTAGAAGACGGTTCTGTCGGGCACGGCCACAAGGGAAACCCTGATCGCGGCGTTCTTGTATTCGCCGCCCATCGCTATGACGCCGAAGATGACGGCGGCCAACTGGCCGAAGTTCAGGCCGTAGTAGGAGAACAGCACGGGGTCGAAGTCGGTGCTGCCGGGCTGAGGGCGGCCGAGGGCGCCGCAGATGAGGAGCGAGAGGCCCGCTGTCGCCACGGGGACCGTCAGCAGGGAGCCCATCAGGGAGCGCAGCGAACGCACTTTGATCCACTCGGTGTGGAGCACTGCGAGAAACGCCATGGGTCAGATCTCCTGGGTCGCGGAGGCCGGGACGGAGGCGGACGCGTACTGCGTCTCGCCTGCGGTCAGATCGAGGTAGGCCTGCTCCAACGTGCCTTCTTCCGTGGCGAGTTCGAGTATCGGAATGCCGGCCCGTGCGGCTAGCGGTCCGATTGTGTCGAGCCGCGCCCCTTCGACCGTCCAGAGCCCGCCCTCCCTCTGGACCGGTTCGAAGCCCTCGCCGAGGAGGAGCTCGCGCAGTCGGCGGCCCTCCGTGGTGCGCAGACGGACCCTGGGTTGGATCCGGGAGTCGATGAAGTCCCGCATGGGGGTGTCGGCGAGCAGCCGGCCCCGGCCGAGGACGACCAGATGGTCGGCGAACGAGGCCGTCTCGTTCATCAGGTGGCTGGAGACCAGCACCGTCCTGCCCTGCCGGGCCAGGCCGCGCATCAACTCCCGTATCCAGATGATCCCTTCGGGGTCGAGCCCGTTGGACGGTTCGTCCAGGATCACCACCGCTGGATCGCCGAGGAGCGCGGCCGCGATCCCGAGCCGCTGCCGCATGCCGAGTGAGAACGTCTTGACGCGACGGCCCGCGACCTCCGTCAGCCCGGCCTCCGCGAGAACCTCCTCCACCCGCCGTGCCGGTATGCGGTTGCTGACGGCGAGGGCGAGCAGGTGGGCGCGGGCGGTGCGGGAGCCGTGCGCGGCCTGGGCGTCGAGCAGGGCTCCCACCGCGCGCAGCGGGTCCGTCAGCTCCGCGTACCGCCGGCCGCCGATCGTCGCGGTGCCGGATGTCGGCCGGTCGAGACCGAGCAGGATGCGCAGCGTGGTGGATTTGCCCGCGCCGTTGGGCCCGAGGAAGCCGGTGACCCGGCCGGGCTCGACGGCGAAGGTGAGGCGGTCCACGGCGCGTGTGGTGCCGTACTCCTTGCAGAGCGCTTGGACTTTGATCCGTGTCATGCCTCGAGCGTGTCCCAACGGCCTGGTCATCGGCCTCCCCCGGCAGAGGGGATCTTCTCCCCCGCGCGGGGGAGCCGCCCGGATCGGCGCGCTGGGACGATGGACGAATGCGCCGCTCCCTTCGCCGGCTGGCTCGCCCGGTCACCTACACACGCTGGCTTCATTTGCTCATCCCGATGGCCTTCGTGGCCATATGGCTGTTCATCACCAGCCAGGTGTACATCCTGGGGCTGTTGGTGGTGCCGCTCGGCCTGATCCCCGCGGTGCGGCTCGAAGAGGGCGTCCAGGCGCAGTTGCTGCTCACTCCGCACGAGCGCGGCAGAGCCGATCCTTCGATCTCCCTGGCGCCGTCGGCCACTTGGCGGGACCGGTGGCGCACCGTGCTGTGGCTCGAGGTCCGTCTCGTGCTGTCCGGGGCGGCCATCGCGGGGACCGTCTGGATACCGTCGCTGGCCGTGGACATGGTGGCGCGCGGTCTTGGTCAAGCGCCGGTCGTCTTCGGGTGGGTGGCGTCCTGGCCTGGGCGCTGGTGGCTCGTGCCGCTCGCGGTGATTCCCGTCGCGCTCATGCCGGTGTGCATGGTGCTGACCGGTGATCTCATCACGTTCCTCGCCCGTAGGCTGCTGGGGCCTTCGGCCACCGAGCGGGTCACCGCGCTGGAGGAGCGCACGGAGCTGCTCCTCGAACGCAATCGCATCGCCCGCGAGATCCACGACTCCATCGGTCACGCGCTGACCGTCGCCGTGGTGCAGGCGGGCGCGGCCCGCGCTGCCAAGGATCCCGCCTTCACCGACCGCGCCCTCCTCGCCATCGAGGAGACCGGCCGGGCGGCCTTGGAGGACCTGGAGCGCGTACTGCTCGTGCTGCGCGAGACGACGCTTCCGGCCAGTAGGCGACCGACGCTTCTGGAGGCGGGCCGGCTCATCGAGTCCGCCCGCGGTTCGGGCGCGGAGGTCGAGGCGGAGTTCTCCGGGCCCTTGGAGCTGGTGCCTGGGCCGGTTTCGCGCGAGGGGTACCGCATCCTCCAGGAAGCCCTGACCAATGTGCTGCGGCACTCGGGACCCGTGCCGGTGCGGATCCGTATGGCCGTGCTCGGACAGCGGCTTGAGATGGATGTGACCAATCCCCTGACGGGTGCGGCGCCGCGAGGCAAGGGCGGCAGCGGTCTGCGCGGCATGCGGGAGCGTGCCGCGCTGCTCGGCGGGGAGGCGGAGACGGGGGCGTACGAAGGAGAGTGGCGGGTGCGGGTGCGGCTACCGCTGGAGACCCCGGTCTGAGGTTGTCCACAGCCCTCGGGCCCCGTCGCGGCCGGCCACTGGAGCCTGTCCGGCGGACGATGCCGGCGAATGCCGTTGAGCGGGAACGGTGGCACCAGTACGTTCGAAGGCCCACATCATCTACTCGCCGGCGTGGAGGAACAGTGCTCAAAGGTATGACGGCCGTCGTCACGGGCGGTTCCCGGGGGATCGGCCGGGCGATTGTTGAACGCCTGTGCCGTGACGGGGCCGACGTGGTCTTCAACTACGCCACCAGCGAGGAAGCCGCGGCCGACGTCGTCCGCGCCGTTCAGACAGACGGCGGCAAGGTCCGGGCGTTATGCCTTGACCTGAAGGAGGCGGACGCGCCGGAGCGGCTGATGGAGGCCGCAGAGGAGCATCTCGGTGGCCTGGACATCCTGGTCAACAACGCGGCGATGGCCTTCAGCCCGGCCCCGCTCGCCCAGACCGAGGTGGAGGTATTCGACAGCGTGATGGCGGTCAATACGAGGTCGGTCTTCCTGACGATGCGTTATGCGGCCAGGCGGATGCGCGACGGCGGGCGGATCGTGAACATCTCCACCATGAACACCGTGCGTCCTGTGCCGGGTATCGGGCCGTACGCCGCAAGCAAGGGCGCGATCGAGCAGCTGACCGCGGTCGTCGCCCGGGAGCTCGGGCCACGGGGCATCACGGTCAACACTGTCTCTCCCGGCGCGACCGACACGGAAATGCTCCGTGGCGCCAACCCCCCGGAGGCGCTCCAGGCTGTCGCTAGGATGACACCTCTTGGCCGCCTCGGGGAGGCATCCGACGTGGCCGCTGTCGTAGCGTTCCTCACGAGTCCGGAGGGGGCGTGGATTACGGGCCAGAACCTGCGGGCAACGGGCGGACTGGCCTGAGTCCGGTACACGGGCACCGGCACCGGCGGCACGGCCGGGTCCGCCGGTCAATGCCTCAACACCAGATGCGACGGTCGGGGACCCCCTAGGCTGGCCCGATGCCGGTATCCGTACTTCTGGTCGACGACGAGCCCCTGGTCCGTGCGGGTCTGCGGGCCGTGCTCGAGGCGCAGCCCGATATCGAGGTGGTGGGCGAGGCGGCCGACGGCGCCGCCGTGATCCCGCTGATCCGGCAGCTGCGGCCGAACGTCGTCGCGATGGATGTGCGGATGCCGCTCATGGACGGCATAGAGGCGACCCGTGCGGTGCTGCGGACCGTCCAGGATCCGCCGAAGATCCTGGTCGTCACCACCTTCGAGAACGATGAGTATGTGTACCAGGCGCTGCGGGCCGGAGCCGACGGGTTCCTTCTCAAGCGGGCCCGGCCTGCCGAGATCGTGCACGCGGTGCGGCTGGTGGCCGAGGGCGACTCACTGCTGTTTCCGGCCGCGGTGCGCGCGCTCGCCGCCGAGTACGGCAACAGCGCCGCCAAGACCGCGTTCGCCGAGGCGGCGCTCACCGACCGGGAGGCCGCGGTGCTGCGGCTGATGGCGCGGGGGCTCTCCAACGCGGAGATCGCCGCCCAGCTCGTCGTCGGCGTGGAGACCGTGAAGACGCATGTCAGCGCCGTTCTGGGGAAGTTGGGTGCCCGGGACCGCACCCAGGCGGTCATCGCCGCGTACGAGTCCGGATTCGTGGCCCCGAGCTGATCGCCTTTCGTTACGGGCCGCCGCTCGCCGTACACCTGACCAGCGAGTACGATCCGGCAGACACGCGCACGAGCTGGGAGGACACACGTTGGGGCGGCTGACCGGCGGGGATCCCTCTCTGCTGCGGAGGATCAATTCCGCGGTGGTGCTGCACGCCCTGAGGGGCGCGGAATCTCCCACACTGACCGATCTGACCCGGATCACCGGTCTGTCCCGGCCGACGGTCGAGGGCGTGGTCGACGGCCTGATGGAGGCCGGGCTCGTCGTGGAGTCGGCGCCCGAGGAGGGTGAGGCCCGGCGTCAGGGCCGCCCCGCGCGGCGTTTCCGGTTCCGGGCCGAGGCGGGACATCTGCTCGGCATAGAGATCGGCCCGCACCGGGTGGCCGCGCTGCTCTCCGGCCTCGACGGCCGGATCTTCGGTGCGGGCTCGCGTGAGGTGCCCGAGGCGGCATCGGCCGACGAGCGGCTCGAACGGGTCCGGGTGACGGTCGCCGATGTGCTGCGCAGGGCCGGTGTGGCGCGCAGTTCGCTGCGCGCGGTCGGGGTCGGCAGCCCGGGCATCGTCGAGGCCGACGGCACGGTGCGGCTGGGTACGGCACTGCCCGAGTGGACCGGGCTCGCCCTGGGTGAGCGGTTGCGGCGCTCGTTCCGCTGCCCGGTCCTGGTGGAGAACGACGCCAACGCGGCGGCCGTGGCCGAGCACTGGAAGGGCGCGGCGACCGACTCCGACGACATGGTCTTCGTCATGGCCGGCCTGAGTCCGGGTGCGGGTTCACTGATCGGCGGCCGGCTGCACCGGGGCTTCGGCGGCGCCGCGGGCGAGATCGGCGCGCTCCATCTCCTCGGCCGCGACGTCACCCCCGAGAAGCTGCTCTCGACCACGGACGAACCGCTGCACCCGCTCGACGAGCAGGCCGTCGCGGATGTGTTCGCGCTGGCCCGGCAGGGCGACGCGCGGGCGCAGGCCGCGGTGGAGCGGTTCCTTCAGCGACTGGTGCACGACGTGGCCGCGCTGGTGCTCGCCCTCGACCCGGAGCTGGTCGTCGTGGGCGGCTGGGCCGCAGGCATCGACGGCGTACTGCAGCCGCTGCGCGAGGAGTTGGCGCGGTACTGTCTGCGGCCGCCGCGCGTGGTGCTGTCCCTGCTGGGTGAGGCGGCGGTGGCGACGGGCGCACTGCGGCTGGCCCTCGACCATGTGGAGGAAGAGCTGTTCGCCGTGGAGGGCACGGTGACCGCGCGCCGCTGAGACACCCGGCGACGCGCCACGGCTTGCACCCTGCACAGATGCGGGCCGCTGAGACATCCGGCGACACGCACCACGGCCCGCACCCTGCACAGGCGCGCCGCCGAAACCCCCCGCGACGCACCACGGCCCGTACCTTGCACAGGTGCGGGCCGCGTCGTGCCGTGGAGTTCAGGAGGCCTGGCGCTGCTGGGCGGTGTGGCTGATCTCCAGGTCGCCCGAGTCGCCGAAGGTGAGGCGGCAGGTGTCCGCGCGGTAGGTGGCGACCGAGACGGCCAGGGTGCGGCCGTCGGCGTGGTACCGGGTGGTCACGACGAGGACGGGGGCGCCGGGCAGCCGGTCGAGTTCCTTGGCGTCGTCGGCGCGGGCCGAGCCCAGCTCCACCGCGCGGTCCTGGCCTTCGAGGCCGAGGCGACGCAGTTCGCGCAGGACGGCGCGGCCGCGGGCCGGGCCGGAGGGCACGTCGATGGCGGAGAGCTCGGGCACCGAGCCGGCCGGAACATAGAGGAGCTCGGCGGCGACCGCCTGGCCGTGGGTCACCCGGATCCGCCGGACGACTTGCATCTCCTCGCCTCCTGCCGCACCGAAGAGGCCGGCGACCGCCGCCGGCGGCACGGCGCTCGACGCGTCGGCGGTCTGCCAGTCGTCGCCGGGCGCGCCGGGCCAGTCGTGCTGGGCGGTGGCGACCGGGACGGCCGTGCGCGGCGGGGCGACGGTGGTGCCGACGCCGCGGCGGCGTTGGAGGCGGCCTTCCAGTTCGAGCTGTTCGAGAGCCTGGCGGAGCGTGGCGCGTGCGACGCCGAACCGGGCCGCGAGGTCGCGCTCGTTGGGCAGGATCTCGCCTACCGCGAAGTCCGAGTCGAGCGCCTCGCTGAGTACCGTCTTGAGGTGCCAGTACTTCGGTTCCGGCACCGTTTCCAGCTGCGTGGTCCCCACCCTGATCCTCCGCAATCGCCGTGTCCGCGGCGGCTTTCCGTGCCCTTGTTTATTAAAGGTTCCTGCACTAACTCTGTGACCATAGGGCGGCCCACCCCCTTGGTCAAGACCAATCCTCGTTCCGTTACGGAGCGCACACGAGGGGTGCCACAGAGCGTTCACGAGACGTTCGTGCCCTCGTGAAGCCCGCGCAGGCGAAGGTCTCCGCTCGGCACCGCGTCCACGCCATGCCCGGAATGTCTATTGAACTCCCGGCTACTGGACGGTAGTTGTTGCTGACAAGTCGTCTAAGCGCGGAGCCCAGGACAGGGAGCAGCCCCATGACCGCAGAGGTCTCGTTCACGATCGACACCCCCCGAGGGCCCCGTCCCACCTCGGTCGCCTATCGCCGCCGGGGCTCCGGCGAACCCCTCCTGCTGCTCCATGGCATCGGTCACCACCTTCAGGCGTGGGACCCGGTCTTCGACCTGCTGGCGGCCGATCGCGATGTGATCGCCGTCGACCTGCCGGGGTTCGGCGCATCGCCCGGACTGCCGGACGGCGTCTCCTACGACCTCGCGGGCGTCGTCCCGGTGCTCGGCGCGCTGTGCGAGGCCCTCGGGATCGACCGCCCGCACGTCGCGGGCAACTCGCTGGGCGGACTGCTCGCTCTGGAGCTGGGGCGCGCGGGGCTCGTGCGGTCCGTGACGGCGCTCTCGCCCGCGGGCTTCTGGACGCCGCCGGAGCGGCAGTACGCGTTCGCCGTGCTGCGGACCATGCGGCAGATCGCGATGGCCCTGCCGCTCCCGCTCGTCGAGCGGCTGTCCCGCACGGCCGCCGGGCGCACTGCTCTGACCAGCACCATCTACGCACGGCCCGGGAGGCGTTCACCGGAGGCCGTCGTCGCCGAGACGCTCGCCCTGTGCGACGCGCCCGGCTTCGCGAAGACCCTCGCCGCCGGGCAGACCGTCCAGGTCACCGAGGACGTGCCCGGCGTGCCCGTCACCGTCGCCTGGGGCAGCAAGGACCGACTGCTCCCGCGCCGCCAGGGCGTCCGCGCCAAGCGCGCCATCCCCGGCGCCCGCCTGATACGGCTGCCCGGCTGCGGCCATGTACCGATGAACGACGATCCGGCCCTGGTCACGCGGGTCGTCCTGGACGGCAGCCGCCCGGTCGGCGTCCCCTTGGGGGCGGCGGCGCAGCTCGCGTGAGCCGTGGGGCCGCCCATAACCATGGCCGTAGACAGGGCCGTGAGCGGGCCTGTCTACGGAGGCGAACACTCCAGGCCATGCCCGGCGGAAAACAGCCAAAAGGGCATCAGAAGCATGCTTAACCCGTCAGTCACAAAGCGTTCGCGATCACGCAACACCGCTCGGTCACAGTAGTGCCATGACTGATACGCACGCCCAGACCTCCGCCCCCGCCACCCCCACCTCCGCCCCGACGTCCGAGAAGCACACCCGCCGTCACGCCTGGCGGCGGGAGTTGGTCGAGCTGGCCGCGCTGTTCACGGCCGTGGCCGTCGCCGACGGGCTCGCGAACCTGGTCGCCCACGGCCCCGACGGTACGTACCTGCTGATCGCCTCGGCGGGTGCGCTCATCGCCACGGCGGCGTTCCACACCTGGTGGGCACGGCGCCACAGCCATGCGCCGCCGCCGGACATCGCCGGTACCGACGCCGCCACCGGCGAGGCGCAGCCCGAAGGCGCGCCCCGCGAGACGACCCTGTGGCGGATGCGGACGACGGTGCGGGACGAGCCCGGCAGTCTCGCGGCGCTGTGCGGCGTGCTTGCCGGACACCGCGTGGACATCCTCACGCTCCAGACGCACCCGCTGGCCGACGGCACGGTCGACGAGTTCCTGCTGCGCGCCCCCGCCCATCTGTCGGCCAGCGACCTGTCCGCCGCCGTCTACGCGGCCGGCGGCGCCGACACCTGGACCGAGCGGGCCGACGCCCATGACCTCGTCGACGCGCCGACCCGGGTCCTCGGGCTCGCTACCCGCACCGCGCTCGATGCCGCGGAACTCCCGTTGGCGCTGCGCCAGTTGCTGGGCCGCTGCACCATCCACTCGCTGCCCGCGGTCTCCCTCACCGGCCGCCCCAACGGCGAGATCGCCCCGGTCGAGGGCGTACTGGAGTCGACCATGATGCGGCTGCGTGACCCGAGCGGTGGCACGATCACCATCGACCGGCCTCATCTGCCCTTCACCCCGGCCGAGTTCGCCCGGGCGCGGGCCCTGGTCGAGCTGGACGCCCGGCTCGGCCCCCGCGTTCCGCGCGGCGAGGACGTGCTGACCCTGCCCGAGGGCAACGAGATCACCGTACGGCGCGCGGACCCGCGCGACCTGGAGGCCGCCAAGGCCATGCACGAGCGCTGCTCCCCGCACACGCTCGGCCTGCGCTACCACGGCCCCGTCGGCGACGCGGACCGCTACCTCGGCCACCTGCTGAGCCCGCGCTACGGCCGCACCCTCGCCGTACAGACCGCGTCCGGACGCCTCGTCGCCCTCGGTCATCTGCTGTGGGACGGCGACGAGACCGAGGTCGCCCTGCTCGTGGAGGACTCCTGGCAGCGCCGCGGCATCGGATCCCACCTGCTGCGCCGTCTGCTCGACCTCGCCGCCGAGGCCCGCTGCGAGAGCGTCTACGCCATCACCCAGTCGTCCAACACCGCGATGGTGGCGGCCATGCGAGGGCTCGGCCTTCCGCTGGACTACCAGATCGAGGAGGGCACCCTGGTGATCACGGCGCGCCTCGCCACGGCGGCATCCCGGAACGCCCCGGAGCGGCGGCCCCACCACGCCGAACGGCGCTGACCCGGGCGCCTTCAATCACGGCGTACCGAACACGACGCGGTGACCGACAGGGGCTCGGGCCCTGATGGGTGGTGACGCGGAGCCCTCGCTCGGAGAGGATGTCCGCATGTCAGTTACTTCCAGCAGTGCGCTGCCCCGCCAGGTCGCCGACGCCTATGTCGACGCGCTCATCGAACTCGACCCGATCACCAGTAGCTATCTGGGCGTCAGGGCGAGCCACGCCCTCCTGCCCGACTTCTCCCCCGCGGGAGAGGCGGCCCTGGCCGACCTGGCGCGCGCCACGCTCGCCCGGCTCGACGAGGCCGAGCGGCAGCCCGGCGCCGACAGCGACGCCGAGCGGCGCTGCGGCCGGCTGTTGCGGGAGCGGCTCACCTCCGAACTCGCTGTCCACGAGGCGGACGAGGGCCTGCGCAAGGTCAGCAACCTCAACTCGCCGGTGCACGACGTGCGGATGGCGTTCACCCTGTCACCGACGGAGACCGACGAGGACTGGAACGCTCTCGCCTCCCGGTTGCGCGCGGTGCCCGCCGCGATCGAGGGGTACCGCGCCTCGCTCGAACTGGGCCTGGAGCGCAAGCTGTTCGGCGGTCCGCTCGCCACCGACACCGTCATCGGACAGCTCGGCGAGTGGGTCGACACCGGCTTCTTCGAGGGGATCGCCGCTCCCGGCCCCGCCTCGCTGCGTGACGAACTCGACGCGGCGGCGGCCGAGGCGTCCACAGCCCTCGCCGCCCTGCGCGACTGGCTGCGCGACGTGTACGCGCCGGCCATCGAGGGTGCACCCGACACGGTGGGCCGCGAGCGCTATCAGCGCTGGTCGCAGTATTACAACGGCACCGCGCTCGACCTCGACGAGGCGTACGCCTACGGATGGTCGGAGTACCACCGGCTGCTCGGCGAGATGCAGACCGAGGCCGCCAAGATCCTTCCCGACGCGGGGCCCTGGGAGGCACTGGCCCACCTCGACGAGCACGGCGCGCACATCGAGGGCGTCGACGAGGTCCGCGACTGGTTGCAGTCCCTGATGGACGAGGCCATCGAGGCGCTCGACGGCACCCACTTCGAACTCGCCGAGCGGGTACGCAAGGTGGAGTCGCGCATCGCGCCGCCGGGAGGCGCCGCGGCCCCGTACTACACCGGTCCCTCGGAGGACTTCTCGCGCCCCGGCCGCACCTGGCTGCCCACCATGGGTGAGAACCGTTTCCCCGTGTACGACCTGGTGTCGACCTGGTACCACGAGGGTGTGCCCGGCCACCACCTCCAGATCGCGCAGTGGGTGCACGTCGCCGACCAGCTCTCGCGCTACCAGGCCACCGTCGGCCACGTCAGCGCCAACGCCGAGGGCTGGGCGCTGTACGCGGAGCGCCTCATGGACGAGCTGGGCTTCCTGACCGACCCGGAGCGCCGGCTCGGGTACCTGGACGCCCAGATGATGCGTGCCTGCCGGGTGATCATCGACATCGGCATGCACCTGGAGCTGGAGATCCCGGCGGACTCGCCGTTCCACCCGGGTGAGCGCTGGACGCCGGAGCTGGCCCACGCGTTCTTCGCCGGGCACAGCAGCCGGCCCGCCGACTTCGTACAGAGCGAGCTGATCCGCTACCTGTCGATGCCGGGGCAGGCCATCGGCTACAAGCTGGGCGAGCGCGCCTGGCTGCTCGGGCGTGCGAACGCGCGGGCCCGCCACGGTGACGCCTTCGACCCGAAGGCCTGGCACATGGCGGCGCTTTCGCAGGGCTCGCTGGGCCTCGACGACCTGGTCGACGAGCTCTCCAAGCTCTGAGACCGCGGCGGGGGCGGTCCGTTCGACGGGCCGCCTCCCGCACGCCGGTTCAGCAGCCGCAGTCCTCCCCCGCGCCGACCGGCGCGGTGAGCGGGTCGGCGGCGCGCCGCTCGCCGCCCTCCCACGTCTCGAACGCGAAGCCCTCGCGCACCCAGTACTCGAAGCCGCCGAGCATCTCCTTGACCTGGAAGCCCAGTTCGGCGAGGGCGAGGGACGCGCGGGTGGCGCCGTTGCAGCCGGGGCCCCAGCAGTACGTGACGACGGGGACCGCCTTGTCCAGCAGTTGCTCGGCCTGTTCGGCGATGAGCGCGGTCGGCAGGTGGACGGCGCCGGGTACATGGCCCTGGTCCCAGGACGCGGTGGAACGGGAGTCAAGGACGACGAATCCCGGGTCCCCGCCGGCCGCGAGCGCGGCCGCGACGTCGGAGACGTCCGCGTGGAAGGCGAGGCTCGCACGGAAGTAGGCGGCGGCCTCCGCGGGGGCGGCCGGGGCCACCCGCAGGACAGCGGATTCGGGGGCGGTGAGCTGTGTCGTCATGGCTGAAAATCTACGGGCCGGTGATCCACTCCGAGAAGGTCCGATCCCCGGGGCATCTCTTGTCGCGCCGCGGATTTCACGGTTGTGTGGGGCCATGACCACGTATTCCCCCGACGCCACCGACTGGCGCATCCTGGAAGCCCTCCAGCAGGAAGGACGGGCCAGCTACGCCGAGCTGGCCCGGACCGTGTCGATGTCGGCGAGCGCCGTCACCGAGCGCGTACGACGCCTCGAAGAAGCCGGGGTGATCGCCGGCTACACGGCCGTCGTCGACCAGGAACGTCTCGGCAGGCCCATCCTCGCCTTTGTGCGCCTTCGCTATCCGAACGGCCATTACAAGCCGTTCCACGAACTGGTGGAGGCGACCCCGGAGATCATGGAAGCCCACCATGTGACGGGCGACGACTGCTTCGTCATCAAGGTCGGCGCCCGCTCGATGAGCCACCTGGAGGAGATATCCGGGAAGATCGGCACGCTGGGCGCGGTGACGACGAGTGTGGTGTATTCCTCACCCCTGCCCCGGCGGTCGATCGGACGCTGAACCGGCCCCTCGCAGCCGTACCGTCGAGCCCGTCCGGCCTTTGACCACTTCCAGTTGGGCCGGGATGCGGCGGCGCAGGTCACCGACGTGGCTCACGATGCCTACGCTGCGGTCGCGTTCGCGCAGGGAGTCCAGTACGTCGAGGACCTCGTCCAGGGTCTGGTCGTCGAGGCTGCCGAAGCCCTCGTCGATGAACAGGGTGTCCAGGCGGGCGCCGCCCGCCTCGTCGGTGACGACGTCCGCGAGGCCGAGGGCGAGGGCGAGGGAGGCGAAGAACGTCTCGCCGCCGGACAGCGTCGCGGTGTCGCGTTCGCGGCCCGTCCAGGCGTCCACCACGTGCAGACCGAGGCCTGAGCGGCCCCTGCCGCCCCGGGCGTCGGAGTGGACCAGCGTGTACCGGCCGCCCGACATGCGCTGGAGCCTGGCGGTGGCGGCGGCCGCGACCTGTTCGAGGCGGGCGGCCAGCACATACGACTCCAGGCGCATCTTGCGCTCGTTGTCGGCCGAGGTGCCCGCGGTGAGCCCGGCCAGGCGGGCCACCCGCTCGTACTCTTCGCGCAGCGGGCCGATCCTGCGGGTCTCCTCGGTGGCCCGGCCGCTGAGGCCGTCGAGTTCGGTGGCGCGGGCGCGGGCCGCCGAGAGCGTGGAGGCGGCGTCGCGCAGGGCGCGTTCGGCGGCGGACGCCTCGGCCGCGCACTGCTCGGCGCGGGCGGGCGGCGCCGCGCCCGCCGCCGCGGTCTCCGGCTCCGCGAGGCGTGCGGTGACGGTGGCGTACGCGTGCTGCCACTCGTCGATGCGGTGCTGGATGGAGCGCTGGCCACGCTCGTCGATCAGGGCCGCCGCCACGGCGTCGGGGGTGTCGAACCCGGCGCGGAAGGCCGCCTGCGAGAGCCGTCCGTCGGCTTCCTTGAGCCGCTCGGCGCTGTCCTCGACGGCGCGGACCGCCTCCGCCGCCCCGGCGACGATGTCCGCCCGGTGTTCGAGCAGCGCGGCCTGCTCCGCGACGCTCGCCGCGCCTGCCCGCACCCGTCCCAACTCCGTTTCCAGACCGGCCTGTTCACGGTCGAGTGCCTCACGGCTCGCGGTGCGCGCGGCCACGCTCTGCTGCGCGGCGCGCTGGGCGGCGAGGCGCTGCTCGTACTCGCGCTCCGCAGCAGCGAGCGACACCTGGGCCTCGTGCAGTCCCGCGGCGGCCTCCCGTGCGGCGGCGTGCTCACGGCGCAACGCGTCGGCCTCGACCGCGAGTTCGGCGACGCTCGCCGTGCCCGCCTCGACCAGGGCGCCCGCGAGCTCCTCCCGTACGAGGGCGAGAGCGGCCTCGGCATCGACGCGGGCCGCGTCGGCGTCCCGGTGGGCTCGCTGTGCGGCGTCCTCGGCCGCGCGGTCGACCTGGCCCGTGCCGGGGCGCGCCGGGGCGGGGTGTTCGGCCGAGCCGCACACCGTGCACGGCTCACCCTCGCGCAGTCCCGCCGCGAGCTCCGCCGCGATGCCCCGCAGCCGCTCCTCGCGCAGCGCCAGCCAGTGTTCGTGGGCGGTGTTGGCCGCGTCCCGGGCGTCGGCGTGCCGCTGTCCGGCCGTGGCGAGGCGGGCCTGTGCCGCGTCGCGTTCGCGGGCCGCTTCGAGGCGGCGCCGGGCCGGTTCGAGCCGGCCCGCGAGGTGTTCGGCGCGGGCCGCGGCCTCGTGGGCGGCGTCGATCCGTGCCTGATGGGCGAGCCGGGCGCTCTCCCAGCCGGCGAGCCATGCGGCCGTGTCGGTGAGGATCTCCTCGTCGGCGCGGGCCCTCAGGTCGAGGCCGGCGCGTTCCTCGTCGATCTCGGCGCTGCGCCGCTCGGCTCTGCGGGCCGAGTCCAAAGCGCCGAGGTCCTGGCGCATCCTGCGTTCCAGGGCGGCGAGTTGCTCGGCGCCGGCGTCGGCGAGGTCGGGGTGGAGCCGGGCGCGGGAGCGGTCGCGTTCGGCGGTGGCCGTGCGGTGGTCGCGCTGGGCCTGCTCCCACCATTCGAGCGCGGGCGAGACGAGTTCCGCCTTGCGGGCCGTGTCCAGGCGCGCCTTCAGCGTCTCCTGCTCGGGGCGGGCGGCGGTCAGCTCCTCGGCCCTGGCGTGGGCCTGCGCGTACCGCTCCTGGAGCGCGGCGAGCTGCCGCGCCTCCTCGGCCGCGCGCCGGGCGGCGGCGTTCCGGCTCTCGGCGGCGTCCACGGCGGCCGCTGCGATGTCCAGGCCTTCGCGCGCGCCGGCCCGTGCGACGGCCGCCCACTGGAGCACGTCCGAGGCGAGTCCCGGGTCGCCGGGCCGGGCGTCGGGCAACGGCCATGCGCGGGCGTCGGCACCGGTACCGGCGGCCTGGGCCATCCGCTGGGCGAAGGCGAGCAGGCGTTCGTGACCGTCCTTGACCTGGCGTTCGGCGGCCCGGCGCAGGTCGGCGAGGCGGTCCTCGACGGCGGCGAACCGGCGGGTGTCGAAGAGCCTGCCCAGCAGCCGGCCGCGGGCTTCGGCGTCCGACCTGAGGAACTTGGCGAACTCCCCCTGCGGCAACAGCACGACCTGGCAGAACTGCTCCCGGCTCATCCCTATGAGTTGCCCGAGCTCCTCGCCGATCTCCTGATGCGAGCGGCTCAGGGCCCGCCAGGCGCGGCCGGCCGGATCGTACTCGCGCAGCCAGGTCTGCGCCTTCTCCGTGGTGAAGCCGCTGCCGCGCTTCTTGGGCCGGTCCTGCTGGGGGCGGCGGGTGACCTCCAACCGCCGCCCGCCGACGGTCAGTTCGAGCAGGACCTCGGTGAAGACGGTGGGTTCGGCGTGGTCGCTGCGGAGCACGGTGCCGGGGCTCTGGCGGGCGCCGGGCACGGCTCCGTACAGGGCGAAGCAGACCGCGTCGAGGACCGAGGTCTTGCCGGCGCCGGTGGGTCCGTGCAGCAGGAAGAGGCCGGCCGACGACAGTGCGTCGAAGTCGACGTCCTGGCTCCCGGCGAACGGTCCGAAGGCCGTGACCCGCATACGGTGCAGCCTCACCGGGTCACCTCGCGCACACCGTCGTCGACCCGCACGGCGTCGAACGCGCCCTGCAGGACCGCCCGTTCACCGTCGTCGGGGCCGCTGCCACCGCGTA
This sequence comes from Streptomyces sp. NPDC048361, assembly GCF_040651795.1. Lineage (NCBI taxonomy): Bacteria > Bacillati > Actinomycetota > Actinomycetes > Kitasatosporales > Streptomycetaceae > Streptomyces > Streptomyces sp. NPDC048361. The sequence continues at coordinate 5,997 of NZ_JBEZKW010000076.1, read as the reverse complement.
CGTGCGCCACGAAGTCCTCCGCGATCTGCTGGTCGCTGCGGCCGCTGAGCCGCTGTGCGTACGAGGCGTGCGGGTCGCCGTCGGTGTGTTCGGGGTCGAAGACCAGGCTCAGGGTGTGCGGGAAGCGGGCGCCGATGCGGGCCATGGCGTCGGTGGGGCGCACGGCGTCGGTCAACGTGGCTTCCACCCAGGCCTGTTCGTGCCGGGTCAGGGCGGGGTCGTCGAGGAGCGCGTCGAGGTGTCCCCGGATCCGGGCAAGGGGGCGGGGCACCGGGCAGTCGACGCGTTCGGCGGTGACGGCGCCGTCGTCGGCGAGGTCGACGAGCCACATGGACTTGCGGTGGTTGGTCTCGGAGAAGGAGTAGGCGAGCGGCGAGCCCGAGTAACGGACCCGCTCGGTGATCGTCTGGCTGCCGTGGAGGTGGCCGAGGGCCACATAGTCCACGCCGTGGAAGACGCCGGCGGGTACCGCGGCGACCCCTCCGACGGTGATGTCGCGCTCGCTGTCGCTCGGCTCGCCGCCGGCCACGAAGGCGTGCGCGAGGACGACCGAGCGGGTGCCGGCGGGGCGGTGTGCGAGGTCGGCGCGCACCCGGTCCATGGCGGCGCCCAGCACCGCCTCGTGGCCCCCCTTGGGCGCGGCCAGTTCGTCGCGGACCAGGGCGGGTTCCAGGTAGGGAAGCCCGTAGAAGGCCACGTCGTCGAGCAGGACCGGGGTGCCGCACCCGGCGGGGTCGGTCCGCAGGTGGATACCGGCGCGCTCGATCAGGCCTGCTCCCACGCCGAGGCGGCGGGCCGAGTCGTGGTTGCCGGAGATCATCACGGTCGCGACCCCGGCGGCGGCGAGGCTGTGCAGCGCCCGGTCGAACAGGTCCACGGCGGCGAGCGGCGGCACCGCGCGGTCGTACACGTCACCTGCCACCAGGACGACGTCGACGCCGTGGTCGCGCACCGTCGCCACCAGGTGGTCGAGGAACACGGCCTGCGCTTCCAGCAGGTCGACCCGGTGGAAGGACCGGCCCAGATGCCAGTCCGAGGTGTGGAGAATCCTCACGACACCGCTCCGACCTGCATGTTTCCCCTCGCCTCTCCCGGTGCCCACTCCGGCCGCCGCCTGCCCCGCCACCATCGCGGACCCCGCTGGTGCAAGCCGGCACCTGGCCCCTCACGTCCCTCAGTCTGACATCGGTACCGGGGGTGCCGTGGCCGGAGTCGTGATCAGCGTCCTGATCACGGGGTGGGGGGTGCCGGGGAGGGGACCCGGTCCGCGTACTCCGGCCTCAGCCGTCGCCGTACGCCTCGCCGCCGAGCTCCAGCGTGGCGGTGCCGGCGGTGGCGTCGGCGAGCCAGGCCCGGAAGGTGTCGATGTCGGCCTCGGGGAGCCCGATGCCGATGGTCACGGCTTCCCCGTAGTGGACCTCGCGCACCGCGTGGCCGGTCGCCCGCAGGTCGTTCTCCAGCCGGCCGGCGCGCTGGTGGTCGACGGTGACGGTGGCCAGCCGGAAGCGGCGGCGCACGATCGTGCCGACCGCGTCCAGGGCTTCGCCGACCACACCCCCGTACGCCCTGATCAGACCGCCCGCGCCGAGCTTGACCCCGCCGAAGTACCGGGTGACGACGGCGACGGCGTACCGCACCTCGCGCCGGGTGAGCATCTGGAGCATGGGCACCCCGGCGGTCCCGCCGGGTTCGCCGTCGTCGCTCGCCTTCTGCACGCCGGCGTCGGCGCCGATCACATACGCGAAGCAGTGGTGGCCCGCGGCCGGGTGCTCCTTGCGGATGCGCGCGATGAACGCCTGCGCTTCCTCTTCGGTCGCGGCGGGCGCGAGCGCGCAGATGAAGCGCGACCTGCTGATCTCGCTCTCGTGCACGCCTTCTCGGGCGATCGTCCGGTACTGCTCCTGCATCCGCCCACCCTAAGCGCCCCCGTGCCCGCCCCGCCCCGGCGGACCGGGGCGGGGCGGGCATCGGCGGTGGCTACCGGGTCAGCAGCCCATCGGCGACCGCGGACGGCACCGGCGCGAGCGGCGCGGGCCGGGTGGTGAAGGTGCCGCGGCCCTGGGTGCGGCCGCGCAGCCGGGAGGCGTACCCGAAGAGCTCGGCGAGCGGCACCGTCGCGGTGATCACCGCGGACCCAGCCGTCGCCGTGGACGCCGACACCTGGCCGCGGCGGGACGCGAGATCCCCGAGGACGCCACCGACGCCGTCCTCGGGGACGGTCACCGTGACCTCGACGACCGGCTCCAGGAGACCGGTCACCGAGGCCCTCAGCGCCTCGCGCAGCGCGAACCGGCCCGCCGTGCGGAACGCCATCTCCGAGGAGTCCTTGGAGTGGGTCGCGCCGTCGGTGAGCGTGACCCGCACCCCGGTGACCGGGTACCCGCCGAGCGGGCCTTCGGCGAGCGCGTCACGGCAGCCCGCCTCCACGGCGAGCACGTACTCCTGGGGCACCCGGCCGCCGGTCACCGCCGTGCGGAACGCGAACCCCGTCTCGTCCATCGGCTCCACATCGAGGACGACGTGCGCGAACTGCCCAGCCCCGCCGTCCTGTTTGACGTGCCGGTACCCGAAACCTCGCACGCCGCGCACCACCGTTTCGCGGTACGAGACCTGCGGGCGGCCGACGACGACCTCGACACCCTGGTCGCGGCGGATCTTCTCCACCGCCACCTCCAGATGCAGTTCGCCGAGGCCCGACAGGACGGTCTGACCGGTCTCCGGGTCGCAACGCACCACGAGCGAGGGGTCCTCGTCGGCGAGGCGTGCCAGCGCCGTGGCCAGCCGGCCGGTGTCGGCGGACAGCCGGGCCTCGACGGCGACCGACACCACCGGCTCGGCCACCGAGGGCGGTTCGAGGAGCAGCGGCGCGTCCGGCGCGCAGAGCGTCGTGCCGGCGCGGGCGTGCTTGACGCCGGCCACGGCGATGATGTCGCCTGCCATCGCTTCCTCCCTCTCCTCGTGCCGGTCGGCCTGCACGCGCAGGATCCGGCCGACCCGTTCGGTGCGACCCGTCGCCGCGTCGCGTACGACATCGCCCTTGCGCAGGGTGCCCGCGTAGATCCGCACATAGGTCAGGCGGCCGCGCGCGGTGGCGCTCACCTTGAAGGCGAGGGCCGCGAGCGGCTGGTCCGGGTCGGGTGCCCGCTCCAGTTCGACGCCGTCGGCGGTGCCGCGTACCGGCGGCATGTCGGCGGGCGACGGCAGATAGGCGACGACCGCGTCGAGCAGGGGCTCGATCCCGCGGTTGCGGTAGGCGGAGCCGCACAGCACCACCACCGCGTCCCCGGCGAGCGTCAGCTCGCGCAGGGCGCGTACGAGGGTCTGTTCGGTCAGCGCCGATGCCGCGCAGAACTCCTCCAGGGCGTCCGGGTGGAGCTCCGCCACCGTCTCTTCGAGGAGGCGGCGGCGTCGCACGGCTTCGTCGAGCAGGTCCGCGTCGACCGGGCCCGTGGCGCACACGTCGTCGTGCCACCGCAGGGTGCGCATCCGCACCAGGTCGACGACGCCGGTGAACGCGTCCTCGCCCCCGATGGGCAGCTGCACCACCAGGGGTACGGCGCCCAGCCGCTCCCGGATGGAGGCGACCGCCGTATCGAGGTCGGCGCCCGCACGGTCCAGCTTGTTGACGAAGGCGAGCCTGGGCACGCCGTGCCGGTCGGCCTGGCGCCACACCGACTCGCTCTGCGGCTCGACGCCCGCGACGGCGTCGAACACCGCGACGGCGCCGTCGAGGACCCGCAGGGACCGCTCGACCTCGTCGGCGAAGTCGATGTGGCCCGGGGTGTCGATGAGGTTGACGCGGTGTCCTTCCCACCGGCAGCTCACGGCCGCCGCGAAGATGGTGATGCCGCGGTCGCGTTCCTGTGCGTCGAAGTCCGTGACCGTCGTGCCGTCGTGCACCTCACCCCGCTTGTGGACGGCGCCGGTCGCGAAGAGGATCCGTTCGGTGACCGTGGTCTTGCCCGCGTCGACGTGGGCGAGGATGCCGAGGTTGCGGACGGTGGTGAGGGAAGTCGTGGTGCGGGGGCGCCCGTTGGTGCGCATGGCCGGAGCCTTTCGGGTGGCTTCGCTCGGGGACCGAGCAAGCGGAAGGTGAAGAGGTCGGCGCGATCGCGGACGACGTCGGCTCTGTCGCAGCAGCTGTGCGGCACAGCAAGCAAGGCTGCCGACAGGCAAGTTGACGTAACAAGCTGACGTGGCGTCAGGTACAGACGGTGAAGGCCGCGCAGCCGTCACCGGGCGATGCTGGACACCAAGATCACGTCGTACCGGGCCGGGAGGGCGAGAGCCGCGGTGTGGTGCTTGCGCATGGCCCGGCTCCCCTTCTCTTCACTCGACACCCGTCACGGGCCGCGCACACCCGGTCGGTGGCGCGTGGCCCGAGTCTAGGGAGCGGGGCGGGGCGCAGGCACGCGGTTTTCCGCGGCACGGACCGTCGGCGGGGGCCACCGGAGGCAGCCGAACGTGGCGCACACGCAAGCGGACGGTGTAGGCATGGCCCCAGTGACCAGTTCCGACATCCCACCCCAGGAGGCCCCCGTGCACGCCGATCAAGACACCGTCCGCAAGATCCTCACCGACACCGGCCCCACCTGGGCCGTCGTCGGGCTGTCCTCCAACGAGGGGCGGGCCGCCTACGGTGTCGCCCGTGTCCTGCAGCGGTTCGGCAAGCGCATCGTGCCGGTCCACCCCAAGGCCGAGACCGTCCATGGAGAGCAGGGGTACGCCTCCCTCGACGCCATCCCGTTCCCGGTCGACGTCGTGGATGTGTTCGTGAACAGCGACCTCGCCGGCGCGGTGGCCGACCAGGCCGTCGCCATCGGCGCCAAGGCCGTCTGGTTCCAGCTCGGCGTCATCGACGAAGCGGCCTGCGAACGCACCCGCGCGGCCGGGCTCGCCATGGTGATGGACCGCTGTCCCGCGATCGAGATCCCCCGCCTCGGCTGAGCGGATCCCGCTCGCCCGCGCATTCGACGAGTGCGGGTATGTACCACTGAATCGCACACGCTCATACTGGCGCCAACCAGACCTAGGGGGAGGCGCCAGGTGGGGGAGCTGATTCGTACCGGGGACGGGCGGGACTTAGCGGTCGAGAATTACGGGAACCCGCAGGGCAGACCGGTGTTCCTGCTGCACGGCACGCCGGGGAGCCGGCTGGGGCCCGCGCCGCGCAGCGCGGTCCTCTACCGCCTGGGCGTGCGCCTGATCACCTTCGACCGGGCCGGGTACGGCGAATCGGACCGGCTGCCGGGACGCCGGGTGGCCCATGCGGCGGCCGACGTGGCAGCGATCGCCGACGCGCTGGGCATCGACGAGTTCGCCGTGGTGGGGCGCTCCGGTGGCGCGCCGCACGCGTTGGCCTGTGCGGCGCTGCTACCGGGCCGCGCGGTGCGGGCCGCCGCGCTCGTGGGGCTCGCGCCGCGCGACGCGCAAGGGCTCGACTGGTTCGAGGGAATGACCGAGTCCAATGTGCGGGAGTACATCAACGCGGCTGCGGGAGAAGGCCAGTTGACGACCGCCCTGGAGATGCGGTCGATCACGATCCGGTCCGATCCCCGGCGTCTGGTCGCCGAGATGCGGCCGGGTCTGCCGGGCCCGGACCGCGGCATCGTCGCCGACGCGGGGATCCGGGTCATGCTGGAGCGCAACTTCGAGGAAGGGCTGCGCAGTTCGGCCGGCGGGTGGGTCGACGACGTGATGGCGTTCAGCACCGACTGGGAGTTCCGCCCCGAGGACATCGCCGCACCGGTACTGCTGTGGCACGGCGAGCAGGATGTGTTCGCGCCCGTGCAGCACACGCGCTGGCTCGCGGAGCGGATCCCCGGCGCCCAGTTGATCGTCGAGCGGGGGGCCGCTCATTTCGGGGCGCTGCGGGTCCTCACCCGCGTCCTGAGCTGGGCCACTCGGTGAGTTCGGGGACGCGCCCGGGCCGTGGGCCCCAGCGCTCCCGGTGAGGCCGGGGGCGCGCCGGCGACGACGACCGCGAGCACGGTGGTC
>NZ_JBEZKW010000075.1:0-30063 GCF_040651795.1 Streptomyces sp. NPDC048361 | reverse complement strand
CAGGGTGCCCAGCCGGGGCCACCCCAGCCGGTCCGGCGCTTGAGGACGAGCGCCCTCAAGGCGCGAACGGGGTCTGGGGCGGAGCCCCAGGAGCATGCACCTCAGCCCAACTCCGGCCGTCGACCGGTTGCTCCCGCCGTGCCGGAGCCGCGCACAGTTGCAGCCCCGCCCCTCTGTAGGGCACCCGGTGCCGAATGGTCGAGCCCGCGCCGGTCAGCGGGGCAGGTGGCGCTTGGCGAAGTCGAGTTCCAGGCGGACCTGTTTGATGCGTTCCTCGACCACCAGCGACCCGTGCCCCGCGTCGTAGCGGTACACCTCGTGCGTCGCTCCCCGCGCGGCCAGCCGGTCCACATAGTTCTCGACCTGGCGGATCGGGCAGCGCGGATCGTTGACCCCGGCCGAGATGTACACCGGCGCCGTCACCGCGTCGACGTACGTCAGCGGTGACGACGCGCGGAACCGGTCCGGAACCTCCTCCGGGGTGCCGCCCAGCAACGTGCGGTCCATCGCCTTCAGCGCCTCCATCTCGTCGTGGTACGCCGTGACGTAGTCCGCGACCGGCACCGCCGCGAGCCCCAGCGCCCACGCGTCGGGCTGGGTGCCGAGCCCGAGCAGGGTGAGGTAGCCGCCCCAGGAGCCGCCCGCCAGGACGAGACGTGCGGGGTCGGCGAGCCCCGAGGAGATCGCCCATGCGCGGACCGCCGCGATGTCCTCCAGTTCGATCAGTCCGACCCGGTGCTTGAGCGCGTCGGTCCACTCGCGCCCGTACCCCGTGGAGCCCCGGTAGTTGACCCTGACCACCGCGAAGCCGTGATCGACCCAGGCCGCCGGGCCCGAGGCGAACGCGTCGCTGTCGTGCCAGGTGGGGCCGCCGTGGATCTCGAACAGGGTGGGGAAGGGACCGTCGCCCGCCGGGCGCTGGACCAGGGCGTGGACGCGGCCGCCGGGCCCCTCCACCCACACGTCCTGCACCGGGACCGAGCCGGGCGCCTTGAAGCCGGGCGGGTCGAGCACGACCTCACCCGTCGTGGAGCGCACCTCGGAGGGGGCCGCCGCCGACGACCACAGGTACTCCACCGTGCCGTCCGGGCGGGCCGTCGCCGCCGACACCGAACCCGCCGGGGTGTCGATCTCGATCAGCGAGCGCGTCGCGAGGTCGAAGCGGAACAGGCCGCTGCGCGCCTCGAAGCTGTGCACGACGAGCAGCCCCGACCCGTCCGGGTACCACTCCGCCGACACGTCGCCCGGCAGATCGAGCGCGAGGTCGCTCTCCTCGCCCGATGCCACGTCCCAGATCATCGGCTCCCAGCGCCCGCGCCGCTGGTGCGAGACGAGCAGCCTGCTGTCGCCGGCGAGCGGCGCGAACCCGAGCACTTCGAGCCCGAGCTCCTCCGTGCCGCCCTTGGTGTCGTCGAGCTCGGCGGCCACCGAGCCGTCCGGGCGCAGCACCCGCAGCGCCGAGTGCATCGCGTCGCCGTGCTCGGTGTGCTCGATCGCGATCAGCGTGCCGTCGTGCGAGAGGTCACCCACACCCGCCGACTCGCGGTGCCGGTAGATCTCGACGGGCGCGGAGCCGGGGCGTACGACATGGATCGTCGAGCCGTCGTCGTCGGTGGAGCGGCCGACCACCGCCGTGCCGTCCCGGCCGAGCGCGAGGCCCGCCGGGTAGGAGGGGGCGAGCCCGGGGACGGCCGGCTCGTCGGCGCCGCCGCCGAACGGCTGGCGCTGCCACACCCCGAACTCGTCGCCGTCGCTGTCGCAGAACCACCAGATCCACGCGCCGTCCGGCGTCAGCACCCCCTCCGTGGTGCCGTTGGGGCGGTCGGTGGCCCGGCGCTGCGCGCCGCTCGCGCGGTCCCACGCGTACAGCTCGTACGTCCCCGTCGCGTTCGACACGAACAGCGAGCGGTCCGGGGCGTCCTCCGCCCAGTCGGGGAGCCCCACCCTCGGCGCCCTGAACCGCTTCTCCCACTCCGGCATCTCGTTCATGCCCCCCATCATGCGCCGGACCGCCGACAATCCGTTCGCGTCCTGCGCAGCCTGTGGATAACTCACCGCCATGTACTCACCGACCCCGAGCGACTGGCGCGAGACCAACAGGGCACGCTGGGACGAGTGCGTGCCGATCCATGTCGCGAGCGACTACTACGACCTCGACGCCTTCCGCGCCGGCGAACGCCGCGACGTGCTGCGCGCCTTCGAGACCGCCGAGGTCGGCGACGTGACGGGCCGCTCGTTGCTCCACCTCCAGTGCCACATCGGGCTCGACACCCTGTCCTGGGCGGAGCGCGGCGCCGCCCGCGTGGTCGGGCTCGACTTCTCCGCGCCGGCCGTCGAGGCAGCCCGCGACCTGGCCGAGAGCCGCGGGCTCGGCCCCGAGCGGGCCTCGTTCGTCACCGCCGACGTGTACGACGCGGCCGAAGCGGTCCCGGACAGCGCGTACGACATCGTCTACACCGGCCTGGGGGCGCTGTGCTGGCTGCCCGACGTGGCCCGCTGGGCCGAGACGGCCGCCTCCCTCGTGGCGCCCGGCGGCTTCCTCTACCGGGCCGAGTTCCACCCGCTCAACGACGTCCTGGACGCCGTGCTGGGCCTCAGCGGATTCGGCGGAGTACGGGCCCCAGCGCTCAGCCCAGGTCTCCGGCCAGCAGCCGGGCATAGCGACCCAGGTCCACGTTGCCGCCGCTGATGATGACGCCGACCCGCTTGCCGCGGTAGCGCTCCGCCAGGTCGCGGGCGCCGGCGAGGCCCAGGCAGCCCGTCGGCTCGACGACCGTCTTCATGCGGGACGCGAACAGCCGCATGCAGTCGACGAGTTGGGCGTCGGTGGCGGTGACGATGTCGGTCACGTGGTCGCGGATCACCGGGAAGGGGTGGGCGCCCAGGTGTTGGGTCTGGGCGCCGTCCGCGAGGGTGTCGGGGGTGTCGATGTGCACGATCTCGCCCGCGCGCAGTGACTGGCGCCCGTCGTCGCCGGCCTCGGGCTCGACCCCGTACACCTCGCACTCCGGCGCGAGCGCGCCCGCGGAGAGCAGGCTGCCCGACAGGAGTCCGCCGCCGCCGAGCGGTACGAACAGGGCGTCCAGGGGGCCGGTCTCCTCGAAGAGTTCCTTCGCGGCGGTGCCCTGGCCGGCCATGACATGGGGGTGGTCGTAAGGCGGAATCAGGGTGAGGCCGCGCTCCTTCGCGAGCGCCCTGCCGATCTCCTCGCGGTCCTCGCTCCAGCGGTCGTAGGAGACAACGTCGGCCCCGTACCCCTTGGTCGCGGCGAGCTTGGCGGCGGGCGCGTCGTGCGGCATGACGATGGACGCCGGGATGCCGAGGAGGGCGGCGGAGAGCGCGACGGCCTGCGCGTGGTTGCCGGACGAGTAGGCGACCACGCCGGCGCGCCGCTGCTCCGCGTCGAACTGCGACAGCGCGTTGAACGCGCCGCGGAACTTGAACGCCCCCATGCGCTGCAGGTTCTCGCACTTGAAGTACAGGCTCAGACCGAGTTCGGCGTCGGTGAGCCGCGAGGTCATGACCGGGGTGCGGTGGGCGTGCGGGGTGATCCGCTCGTGCGCGCGGATCACGTCGTCGTACGTCGGCAGCTGTTCCAGTTCCATGCCCCCCGAGCGTACGGGGCACGGTCGGCGGGGTTACGGGGCCGGGTGGGCCGGTGCCTCGGCGGGGGAGGGGGCGGGAGCCGGCGCGGGAGCCGGGGTGACGTGGGCGACCGGGGTGGTGGCGGCGGGCGCCATGGCCGAGCCGTCCTCACGCATCGCCTTGGTCTCGCTCTTGAGGATGCGCAGGGACTTGCCGAGCGCGCGTGCCGTGTCGGGCAGCTTCTTCGAGCCGAACAGCAGGATCAAAACTACGGCGACGATCAGCAGGTGCCAGGGTTCGAGTCCGTTGCGCAGGAACATCCCGCGGTCCTCCCTCGTTCGCGTCCTACAGCCACTGTCGCCCGGGCGGCTTCTCCGCCGGGCTGGGGCTGATGGCTCTCAATGAGACTTGCTACATTGCGCAACTGTACAACCAGACCGTACGACTCACCGTCTCCTCTACAGAAGAGGCGCGAATGAGGGATGAGGGGTCCGATGGCCGGGAGCCACAAAGCGGGAGCGGCAAGCAGGCGTGAGAGCGATGGCCCGGCCGCGCCGCGGCGCGGCAAGAAGCGCAGCCGCGCGCGCCTCATCGGCATCACGGGCCTCTCCGTCGTCGTCCTCGCCGTCGCGGGCGGTGGCTGGATCTACTTCCAGCTGAACGGCAACATCAAGACGTTCGACGACGGCGGCATCTCCGCCGATCGCCCCGCCGCCTCCACCAAGGGCTCGAACGTCCTGATCATCGGCTCCGACACGCGCTCCGGCGACAACGCCCAGTACGGCCACGGCAAGGGCGACATCGGCCGCTCGGACACCGCACTGCTGCTGCACGTGTACGCGGACCAGAAGCACGCCGTCGCCGTCTCCATACCCCGCGACTCCCTGGTCGACATACCGTCGTGCAAGCTCCCGAACGGCAGCTGGACCAAGGGACAGCACCGTGTGATGTTCAACTCGGCGTTCGAGGTGGGCGAGACGGTGGAGGGCAACCCCGCCTGCACCCAGAACACCGTCGAGAAGCTCACAGGGCTCCGCGTGGACCACACGATGGTCATGGACTTCGAGGGCTTCGCGAAGATGACCGACGCGGTCGGCGGTGTCCAGGTCTGCGTGCCCAACAACGTCTACCAGGGTGACCTCAACCCCAAGCTCAAGCGCAAGGGAAACCTGGTCTTCGCCAAGGGCCCGCAGAAGGTGTCCGGGCAGAAGGCGCTGGACTACGTGCGCATCCGGCACGGCATAGGCGACGGCTCCGACATCGGCCGCATCAAGCGCCAGCAGGCGTTCATCGGCAGCCTGATCAAGCAGGTGAAGGGCAACGGGCTCGACCCGACCACGCTGCTTCCGCTCGCCAACGCGGCCACCAAGTCGATGACCGTCGACCCGGGTCTCGGCTCCCCCAGCAAGCTGATCTCGTTCGCCATGTCGATGAAGGGCATCGACCTGCACAACACCAAGTTCGTCACCCTGCCCTGGCGGTACGAGGGCGCGCGTGTCGCCGTCGTGGAGCCGGAGGCCGACGCGCTGTTCGCGGCACTGCGGGCCGACCGCACCGTGGACGGCCAGGACGCCGGCGCCAAGGACAAGAGCGCCGCCCCCTCGCCCGCCGCCTCCGCGCCGGCGCCCGCCTCCGGCAAGGGGATCAGCGTCGCCGTCTACAACGGCACCATCACCAAGGGGCTCGCGGGCACCGCCGCCGAGTCGCTGAAGAGCGCCGGCTTCACGGTGACCGGCGCTTCGACCGCCGCCACCCAGGACTACACGCACACCGTCATCCAGTACGGACCGAACGACGCGGCCAAGGCCAAGACGCTCGCCACGCACTTCCCCGACGCGCTGATGCGCCCGTCCAAGCAGCCGGGCGTGAGCGTCATCCTCGGCACGCAGTACAAGCCCGACGGCCCGGACGCGTCGCCGAGCGCCCCCGCCGCCGTCCCCTCGTCGGTGGCGGACACGGCCCGATCGGCCGACGACAACATCTGCTCCAACCTCTCGTACGGGTGAGCCGTTCCCCACAAGGGGCAAGGGCAAGGGCAAGGGCAAGGGCAAGGACGGGCAAAGGGCAGGAGCGGAAACGTTATAAGGAAGGCAAAGGCGTTCGTCCCCGCGTTGCCCGGTCCTTCCGGTCCGTTCACATACGACTAATAGCTTCGCGGCCATGAGACACACCACCATGAAGGTGCTCGCGGTGTTCGCGGCGGCCTCCGCCGTCGCCACCGGCACGGCCGTCACCGCCAACTCCACGCCCCGGCACGGGCACGGCGACGGCGGCCGCGAGATCCACAACGTCATCTACCTGCTCGGCGACGGCATGGGCCGCACCCATGTCACCGCGGGCCGCGAGCGCTACTACGGCGCTCAGTCCAAGCTGAACATGGAGAAGCTGCCCTACACCGGCGCGGTCGCCACGTACGCCGTCGAGAAGGGCAGCGACCGGCCCGCCCTGGTGACGGACTCGGCGAGCGCCGCCACCGCGTGGGCCTCGGGTGTCAAGACGTACAACGCCGCGATCGGCGTGGACAGTTACGAGAAGAAGCGCGTCACGCTGATGGAGCAGGCCAAGGCGGCCGGCTTCGCCACCGGCAACGTCTCGACCGCCGAGATCACCGACGCCACGCCCGCCGCCCAGTTCAGCCACGCGCTGCTGCGCGGCTGCCAGGGCCCCACGTACTCGGACGCGGCCTGCCTGCCCAAGGACGCCGACGGCAGCTACGAGAAGGCGCCCGCCGACAAGACGCTGATCACCCCGATCGCCGAGCAGATCGCCCGCAACGGCACCGCCGACGTGGTGTTCGGCGGCGGGCTCGCGCGGTTCGAGCCGGACGACCAGAAGGCGTTGCAGCAGCAGGGCTACCAGGTGCTCGGCTCGTTCGGCGACCCCAAGCTGCCCGCGCAGAGCGCCGATTCGCAGAAGGTCGCCACCAAGGCCGACCTCGACAAGGCGCGCGGCAAGAAGGTCGTCGGGCTCTTCAACCGGGGCAACCTCACCGTCGAGCAGGCCAAGGCGGCGCTGCCCGCGGGCGCCCCGCAGAAGCAGGAGCCGACGCTCGCCGAGATGGCGAAGAAGTCGATCGACCTGCTCGACGGCCGCTCCAGGAACGGCTTCTTCCTCCAGATCGAGGGCGCCCAGATCGACAAGCGCTCGCACGCCAACGACGCGGCCCAGACGCTCGCCGAGGTCAAGGCGTTCGACGACGCGGTCAAGGCGGCCACCGACTTCGCGAAGAAGGACGGCCACACCCTGGTCGTCGTCACCGCGGACCACGAGTGCGCGGGCTTCAACATCATCGAGAAGGGCACCTACACCAACGCCGAGTCGCTGGCGCCCCCGGCCAACACCGACGCCGGCAACACCGCCAACAACTCCCGTCCCTCGCGCGCCACGTCGGGCGCCAAGGACCCGGCCCGCTCGACGGGCATCGCCAACGGCGCGGGCGCGGGCGCGGGCGACGCGAAGAACTTCGCCCCGGCGACCTTCCGTACCCCCGACGACCCCCGGGGTGTCAAGGACGGCAGCCCCGACGCGAGCCTGTGGCTGACGTACCTCTCCGGCAACCACACCGGCGCCGACGTGCCGATCTTCGCCTACGGGCCGGGCGCGGGCCGGTTCGCGGCCAGCCAGCTCAACACCGACCTGTACGGCAAGATGTACGGCTCGCTCTTCGGCCGCGCCCCGCGCGGCTGACCGTCCGGCCCGCCCCACTCACAGGAGTCGTACGTTCATGAGACGCAGCCGCACCGCCGCCCCGGCCGCCCTGGCCCTCGTCACCCTCGCTCTGGCGACCGGCTGTGGCGGCGGTGCCGGCGAGCGCGCCGAGGACGCGCCCAGCCCGGTCCCCTCGGTGAGCTTCGCCGCGCCGAAGCAGGCCGCCGCCCCCGCCGCGTACCGCGGCCTCGCACGGGGTGAAGTGCGGCTGGAGCCAGGTCCGTTCACCGATCGCGTGAAGGTGACGGGCAGGGCGCTCGGCGCCGGATCCGCCGTGACCGGGCACCTCGCCGTCACCTCGGACGTCAGCGACCTGATCGCCCTTGAGCTGCGCGCCGCCTACTACGACGCGGACGGCAAGCTGCTGGGCACGGGCACCTTCCAGTACGCCGAGGAGGGCCACGACGAGCACGCGGGCGCCCACACCCCGGCCGCCGAGGGCGCGGGCATCGACTTCACGGTCCGGCCCACGGCCCCGAACGCGACGAACGAGCCGGCCGGCGCGGAGCGCGGCACCAGCGCGCCGACCGCCGGCACCAGCGCGCCGACCACCGGCACCAGCGCGCCGACCACCGGCACCAGCGCGCCGACCGCCGGCAGCATTTCGGCCGGCGCCCTGAGCGGGGTGCCGACCGGGGTGGTGCTGTCGATTCCCGTACTCGTCAACGAGTGACCGGGGGCGGGGAGTAACGAACTACCGCAGCCGGGGAGTTCAGAGCTCGGCCGCCATCGCGTCGAGCTCCTCGTCCAGGTGCGGGCCCGCGTTCCAGCTGCCCACGCCGATCTCGGCGGTGATGCCGGGTCCGAACCCGGCGATCAGGCCGCGGGCCCCGTCCTCCATGCCGCCCTCGTCGAAGAGCCGGGCCAGCGCGTCGAAGACCACCGAACTCGCGATGTTGCCGCGCTCGGTGAGGGTGCTGCGGCTGAAGCGGAACATCTCCGGACCGAGGTCGAGGAAGTGGCACAGGTCGTCCAGGATGCGCGGGCCGCCCGCGTGCACGATGTAGAAGTCGAGCCCGCCGACGTCCCAACTGTGCTGCGCCACCAGGGATTTGAGGGCGGGCGCGAGCATTTCCATGGTGCCCGGCACCCGCTTGTCGAGCTGGAAGTGGAAGCCCGTCTCGCGCACCGCGTACGAGATCCAGTTCTCGGTGTCCGGCACCAGGTGCGAGCCGTTGCGCTCGATCCGCATGCCGGTGCCGCCCTCACCGCGTACCACCGCGGCCGAAAGTGCGTCCCCGAACAGGCCGTTGGAGAGCAGCGAGCCCACGCCGATGTCGGTGGGCTGGTAGAGCAGCGAGCAGAACTCGCACGACACGATCAGCACGTTGGAGCCCGGGTAGGCCGTGATGAAGTCGTGGGCGCGGTTGATCGCCGCGCCGCCCGCCGCGCAGCCGAGCTGGGCGATGGGCAGCTGCCGGGTGTCGGAGCGGAAGCCCATCGTGTTGATCAGCCAGGCCGTGAGCGAGGGCATCATGAAGCCCGTGCACGACACGTAGACGATCATGTCGATGTCGGCGGCCTCGACCTCGGCGTGGGCGAGCGCCTCGCGCACCACTTGGGGCACCCGCCGCTTCGCCTCGGCCTCGTACACCTGGTTGCGGAGCTCGAAACCGGGATGGGCCAGGGTCTCTTCGAGGGGCTGCACCAGGTGGCGGGTCAGGACGCCGGTGTTCTCGATGAGCCGCAGGACCAGAGGGAGCTGCGGATGCGCCGCGTGGGTCTCACGGGCGATCGCGAGGGTCTGCTCCTGGGTGATGACGTGGTCGGGAACGGCGACCGCCGGTCTGCACAGGGTGGCCATCTAACTGCCTTTCGTCAGTGGGAGGTTGGTCACCAGGCGACCGGAAGGCTGAGCGGATAGCGCCAGATGGAGTGGGTGTTCCACGGCACGTCGGCGGGGGCGCCGGCGTGATGGATGCCCGGGAAGCGAGTGAGCAGGGAGGTGAACGC
This sequence comes from Streptomyces sp. NPDC048361, assembly GCF_040651795.1. NCBI lineage: Bacteria > Bacillati > Actinomycetota > Actinomycetes > Kitasatosporales > Streptomycetaceae > Streptomyces > Streptomyces sp. NPDC048361. The sequence goes on along the minus strand of NZ_JBEZKW010000075.1, from coordinate 20,817 downwards.
CACCTCCAGCTCCATCTGGGCGAGCGGGGCGCCGAGGCAGTGATGCGCACCCCAGCCGAACGTCATGTGCGCCACCGCGCCCCGGTCCAGGTCGACCTCGTCGGGCCGGTCGAACTTGCCGCCGTCCCGGTTGGCGGTGAGGTAGGAGACATGGACGACGTCCCCGGCCCGGATGAGCACCCCGCTCAGCTCGACGTCCTCCAGGGCGATCCGGGGGATGCCGACGCCCTTGCGGAACGGGATGAAGCGGAGCAGCTCGTCGAGGACCGACGGGAAGCGGTCCGGGCGCGCACGCAGGACATCGAGGATGTCCGGCCTGGTCAGCAGCGTGTACGCGATGTTGCCGAGCTGGTAGGTGGTGGTGTCCTGGCCGGTGATGAGCAGGACCATCGCCATCACGGCGAGCTCCTGGTCGTCGAGGAGCTCGTCCCCGTCGCGGGCGGTGGCCAGGGTGGAGATCAGGTCGTCGCCGGGGGCGCGGCGGCGGGCCGCGGTGAGGTCGGTGAAGTAGGCGCGGAGTTCGGCCTTGGCCGTCACGGCCGCCTCCCGGCCCGCGGCGCCGATGTTCATCATGGTCAGCGCGTGGCCGCGCAGCCAGTCCCGTTCGCCCTCCGGGATCGCGAGGACCTCGCAGATCGTGACGAGGGGGAGCGGGGCGGCGACGTGCGCGACGAAGTCGGCGGGCGAGCCGTGCGCGGCCATCGTGTCGAGCAGCTCGTCGACCACGCGCTGGGTGCGTTCGCGCATCCGCGCCACATGCTTGGGGGCGAAGCTCTTCGCGACGAGGCTGCGCAGCCGGCTGCTGGCCGGCGGGTCCATCAGGTTGATCGACTCGTCCTGCACGATGGGCTCGGGGGTCATCCGGGGGAAGTCCCGGCCGATGACGGCGCTGCGGCTGAAGCGGCGGTCGGTGGTCACCGTCCGCACGTCCTCGTAGCGGGTGACGAGCCAGGCTTCGCCCTCCCCGTACGCCATGCGGATCCGCGCGACCGGTTCCTCGGTCAGCATCCGCTGGAGCTGCGGGTCGAATTCGAGTGCGTCGGCGTAGTCGAAAGGGCAGCTCCACACGGTGTCTGTGGTCTCCACGAGGCGTACTCCGATGTGTCAGGGACGGCGGGGGCAGGGGATGAGCCCTGTATCCCCGGACACCGGCGGGGACATGTCCCCGATCGTCCCAATTAACCGATTAGAGGGAGATCTCGTGCGGCCTGCGGGACGAGAGCCCTCACGAGGCCGAGGCCGGGCAGAACCGGCCCACCACGTGCAGCTCCGCCTCGATGGCCGCCACCGCGGCGCGCATCTGCGGCAGCACCTGCTCCCGGCACTCCGCGAGAGTGCGCCGGGTGGTGTGCATGGCCACGTTGACCGCCGCCACCGCCCGCCCCCCGGCGTCCCGCACCGGCACCGCGAGGGAGCGCAGGCCCTCCTCCAGCTCCTCGTCGACCAGCGCGTATCCCCGTCCGGCGACCTGTTCCAGGAGCGAGGCGAGTACGGCCGGTGAGGTGATCGTGTGCGGGGTGAGCGCCGACAGCTCCGTACGGCCGAGCCGTTCCGCGCGCTCGGCGGCGCTCAGATCCGCGAGCCGGTCCGCGAGCAGCACCCGGCCCATGGCGGTGGCGTACGCGGGGAAACGGGTGCCGAGGGTGATGGTGACGCTCATGATCCGGCTGGTGGCGACCCGCGCCGTGTACCGGATGTCGTCGCCGTCGAGGACCGCGAGCGAGGCCGAGTCGTGGACGGTACGCACGAGGGCGGCGAGGTGGGGCGCGGCGATGTCGGAGAGCGTCGTACGGGAGAGCGGCGGGCAGCCGAGCGCCAGGACGCGCGGGGTGAGGCGGAAGGCACGGCCCTCGGCGGCGACCAGGCCCAGATGGCCGAGGGTGATCAGGGCGCGCCGCGCGGTGGCGCGGGCCAGGCCCGTCGCTTCGGCGACGGCGCTGAGCGAGAGCTCGGCGCGGTCGGTGCCGAACGCGGTCAGGACGGTGAGGCCGCGCGCCAGCGACTCGACGAACTCCGAACCGAGCTCCTGCTTCGACGCGGAGGTCCAGGCGGCGAGCGGGCGGGGCGGGGGCGCCGGGGCGCTCGCCGCCCCCGTGGTGTGGTCGCGGACGAGTTCGGCCTCCATCGCGTCGGCGGCCGTACGCAGCCGGCGCAGTACGGCTGCGCGCAGCGAATCGGCGCTGTGCCGGCTGGTGTGGCTGACGACGCTGACCGCGCAGACGGGCGTGCCGGCCGGGTCGTGGACGGGCACGGCGACCGCGATGAGGCCGGGCTCGATGAGCTGGTCGTCGAGCGCCGAGCCCGCGGCCCGGGCTGCGGTGACCCGCGCTTCGAAAGGGGTGCCGGGGGCGGTGGGCACGCCGGGAAGGCCGATGCCCTCGGGGTCGGCGCCGGGGCAGGCGGGAAGGCCGACGCCCTCGGGGTCGGCGGCTCGCCGGGTGCGCCCGATGCCCTCGGGGCCGGCGGCCCGCCGGGTGCGCCATGCCGTCCACTGCCCGGGTGTCCAGTGCGCGGCGAACAGGGGCCCCGGCGCGGTGTGTTCGGCCGGCAGGAGGTCGCCGATGCGGAAGGTGAGGGACATCGCGCGGCGCCGGGTGCTCTGGTGGACGAAGCGGATGCCGTCGCCGTCGGGGACGGCGAGCGACACCGACTCGTCGAGTTCGTCGGCCAGTTGGGCCGCGTACGGGCCGAGGAGTGCCGGCAGCCGCAGCGCGCCGAGGTAGGCGTTGGCCAGCTCCATCAGACGTGGGGCGAGCGTCGCGACGGACCCGTCGAGGCGCAGGTAGCCCATGCGGGCCAGGGTCGCCGCGACCCGGTCGACGGTGGAGCGGGCGAGCCCGGTGGCGCGGACCAGCTCGCCGAGGCTGAGCCGCCCGTCGGCCTCGCTGAGCGCGCGCAGGACGGCGACCCCGCGCATGAGCGGGCCGACGGCTTCGGCGGGGACGGTGCTCATGCTGCCTCCAGGGCCGGGGTGTTGACGCCTGCGCCGACGGAACGCGCACGCGGAACGCAGCCCGCCGAAGCCTAGGTCATCTGGCGAACGTCCCCCGTTGGCGTCCGCACACCCTCCTGCGGCTGCCCGCACGCACGCAGCCGGATCTGGGTGATCCCGCTGATGTAGCGCGCACCGCACCGGTCGGTGGGGATGACGAGCTGGGCGCCGAGGCCGTCGAGCGCGGCCCCGTCCAGCGCGGTGGCGAGCAGCACCGGAGAGTCGCCGAAGTCCTGGTCGATCTCGGCCCAGGACAGCACGGTGGCGTGCCCGTCCTCGCCCGTGACCTCCAGGAGGAAACGGGAGCGGTCCTTGCGGCGGGCGGGGTCGAACGCGGGGCCCGCCGCGGTGATCACCTCGCGCAGCAGCGGCCCCGTGAAGGTGTGGGCCCGCCGGCCGCTGGTCGCACAGTCGAAGGTGACGGCCGCCGTCCGCTGGGGCCACCGCTCGCGCAGCTCAGCCACGCTCAGCAGGACCGGCCGGTCCACCGCACCCACCACCGCCATGTGCCGCTCGGCCACGCGTTTATGAGTCATGTACGAGAGTATGGCTCGCATTTGCCTATTTGAGTCATGGTGTGCGGGGCGACCTTGGAAGCGGGGGTGGGGACGAGCCCGCGTCCAATTCGACGGGGCCAGGCCGGCTTGCCTCGGACCAGCCCGTCAGGCCAGGCCGTCGGTCAGCCCGTCAGGCCAGGCCGTCGGGCCAGGCCGTCCAGCTCACGCGCGCGGAGCCCGGCCTGGAAGCGGGAGGTCGCCCCGAGCACCTCCATCAGGTCGGCGACCCGCCGCCGGTACGTACGCAGTGACATGCCGAGCAGCCGCGCCGCCGACTCGTCGGTGTGCCCCGCCCCCAGCATCCGCAGAATCCGCCGCGCCTCCGCACTCAGCGCCCCGGGCCGCCGCCGCAGGTGCTCGTCGAGGTCGGGGGAGGTGTCCCACGCGGCACGCATGAGCGACCGCAGACCCGCGACGACGTCCGGCGAACGGATCACGGTGTACGTACGCGTGCCACCGGTGGGCGCACCCGCGAGGATCGCGACGCGCCGGTCCAGGACGATGGTCTCCTGGGCGAGCGGCGCGGCGCAGATCCGGATGTGGGCCCCTTTGGCGACCATCCGGCCCAGCCGCCGCTCCGCGTGCGCGTCGGGCAGCGCCTGCGGGGTGTAGAGCTTGCGCAGGACGAGGCCGCCGGGCTCTGCGCCGGGCCTTCCGCCGGGTCGGAGCCCGGCCTTGAAGGCGGTGTTGACCCCGGCCGACCAGGTCACCGGGTCGGCGGCGGCGACGAGGAACTCCTGCCGTGCTCCGGCGAACAGATGCCCGGCGCGGTCGATGAGCGCGCGTTCGCCGTGGAGCGTCACGATGGGTTCGTCGTTCATGGTCCGGTCAGTGTGCGACGCCCGGCCGTACCGGTCAACGCACAGCCGACGGCATCCCGGCCGTACCGGTCAACGCACGCCTACGGCACCCCCGGTCGCACCGGCCAACGCACGGCGACGGCCCCCGGCCGTACCGGCCAACGCACGGCCACGGCCCCCCGGCCGCACCTTTTCAGCCTGCGCCGCGCCCCTGGCGTCCACGCGGTGCGCCTCCCGCCTGTTCCGTGAACCGCCGTGACCTGCCACGCTGTTGCGATGACAGAGGTGTTCTTGCGGCGGCTTTCCCGCTGGCAGGCCGAGCAGCAGCGGGAGTCCGTCGCGGACCTGTACGTGGCGGCGTACGACGGTGTGCCGGGCGCGGAGTCCCTGGGGCGGGACGGATTTCTGCGCCGGTTCGCGGAGGATGTGCAGCGACCCGGCTTCGACATGGTCATCGCGGGCGATCCGTTCCTGCTCGGCTGCGCGTACGGCTACCCGCCGGGCCGCGAAGGCGAGTGGTGGCACGGTTTCCGGGGTGCCGCGACCGACGGAGACGAGGAACTGGCCGCCTCCGACCGGGTGTTCGCGCTCGCCGAGCTCATGGTGCTGCCCACGCGCCGCCGCAGGGGTGTCGCCACCCGGCTCCAGGAGCGACTGCTCGAACGCCAGGAGGCCGACCTGCTCACCGCCCTGATCGGCCCCGCCAACACGGCGGCGGCCGCGGCGTACGCGTCCTGGGGCTGGACCAGGTCGGTCCGCGCCGCCTCGACCACGACCGCTCCCGCCCGCGACGCCTGGACCCGGCGCCCGGGGGGCTGAGGCCTGCCGGCGCAGTTCCCCGCGCCCCCGGGTGGGTGGACCTGAGCAGGGTGCTCACAAGCAGCCCACCTCAGCCTGTCCGGCGATGGAGGACGAGCGCCCTTCAGGCGCGAACGGGGCTCGGGGCGGAGCCCCGGGGGGCCGGGTGGCCGGGGCCTGGGTGCCGGGTCAGAACCCCTCCTTGCGGCGGCGCAGCCGACGGGCGAAGACGGCCGGAACGACGTAGACCATGGCGAGCGAGCCGAGGGCGAGGAAGAAGGAGAAGATCCCGGGGGTCCTCGATGACCACGACGTCGCCGGGGCCGACCAGCATGCGGACCAGGATGTCCATGGCCTGGGTGGCGCCGCTGGTGACCATGATCTGGTCGGGCGAGGCGTCGAGGGCACGGCTTCGGCGGACCAGCGTCGCGATCTCGGTACGCAGGGCGGGTGAGCCCTCGGCGGGCCCGTAGCCGAGCGAGGCGGCGCCCGCGCGGCCGTACGCCGTGTGCAGCGACTGCCGCCAGCGCGCCAGGGGAAACTCGGCGAGCGCGGGTGTGCCGTGCCGGAAGTCGATGACGTCCGCGTCCCGTTGCGCGGGCGGCGCCTCCCAGGGCCGCCACAGGGTGTCCCCGCCGTCGGTGGGCCGCGGCGGCTGCGGCTCCAACAAGACGGTGGGCGGCGCGAGTCGGGGCCGACCGGGCTCGACGGCGTCGGCGTCGGGTGCGACGCGCGTCCCCGACCCCTGCCGGGCGGTGATGACGCCGTTGGCGCGCAGGAGTTCATAGGCGCGGGTCACGACGGTACGTGACACGCCGAGCTGCCCGGCGAGTGCGCGGGAGGCGGGCAGCCCGTCCCCCGGCCGCAGCCGGCCCGCCCGGACGAGCGCGGCGATCTCCTCACAGAGCTGCTGCTGCAACGGCGTACCACCGTCCCGGTCGAGGACGATCAGCAACTCCGGCGACCCCACGCCTTCCCCCTTCGGCAGGTCCCCCCGGGTGCCCGTGCCCGTGCCCGTACACCGCGGTGCGGGCGTTCAGGAGAGCAGGCCGCCCACGATCAAGGCGATGTAGTGCCCGAGCTGGTGCCACCGCTTGCAGTACCGCTTCGGACGCCACACGGAGCGCCGAACGAACGGCTTGTTGCACAGGACGCACGGCCGTGTCTGCGCATCCCCCATGGTCATGACCCTAACTCCCGCTCCGAGGGGGACAGCAGGGGGTTTTCCCGGTCCGAGGCGGGCGCTGCCTCACGCGGTCCGGGCCGCAGCCCCTCCCGCACCCGCGGCCCTCGCGCCGGCTTCGCCCAGATGCCGTCCCGCCCGCCATTCCAGCGCCTGCGGCTCCTCCGTGAACTCGATCAGATGCTGCCCGGCGTGCTGCCGCAGCGCGTCCCGCACCTCTGTGGGGGTGGCGTAGAAGAACTCCTTGCGACTGTTGACCTGGTTGACCCGCCGCGACGCGAACTGGCGGTGCAGCGCGGCTTCCAGGCCGACGGCGTCCTTGCTGAAGACCAGCGCGTGTACGTCGAAACGGAACGGCACGGCCGCCCCGCTCAACTCGTGGACTCGCTCCAGGGGTTCGAGGCGTCGCGTCAGACCGATCTTGACGATGCGGTCCCCGAAGGCGCCGATGTTCGAGATGACGTAGACGTAGCCGGCGCGGATGTTCGCCGCCCGCGACTCGACGTCCCGCAACGCGTCGTCGATCTCGGCCAGTTTGGTCTCCATCTCGGCCACGCCCGCCGCGTCCCCGCGCTTGCGCAGACGCTGGAGGGCGGCCTGATAGTGGCCCAGCTCCTTGTTGAGTTTCTCGCGCTGTCGGTCGAGCTCGCGCTGGACCGCCGCCTCCTCGCGTTCCCGGGCCCGCACCTCACGCTGCGCCTCCTTCTCCTCTTCCTTCTTCTGGAGGAAGTCGGCGGTGAGCTCCAACTCCCGTACCCGCGCCGCGTGATACGCGTCGGTGATCCGGATGTGCATGGTCGCGCCGAGCCGGGCGATCGTCTCGCGGCTCTTGAAGAGCCGGTCTACGAGGGAATCGAGCCGGTGCGGCCGCATCGACCGCACGGCGTAGTCGGCCTCGGCGTTGTAGGCACGCAGCATGAGCTTGGAGAAGTCGCGGATCATCTTCTGGCCCTCGCGCAGAGAACCGTTCACCGTCCAGTCCGTGGCCGCCTGGACGGCCCGGCCCGCACGGGCGAGCGTCTTGATCTCGGCCTGGAGCGTGTCGAGCCGGCTGCGGTAGGCGACCGCGTCGTGCAGCATGTGCCGGTAGGCGTAGATCCCTGCCTCCTGCAACATGGCGGTCTCGTCGGCGTTCACGATGCGGCTCTGCAACTCGGCCAGTCTGCGCCCGGCTTCGGCGATGTCCTGCCGGTTCCGGTCGGCGTCCTTGCGCGCCCGCTCGGTCTCCTTCGCCGTCCGGCGCGCGTCGTCGAGGACCTCTTTCGCCGTCGCCCGCGCGTCCTTGAGGACGGCGGCGCCCACCTCGGCGGCCTCGACGGACGCCCTCTCCCGCAACGCGGCGGCCTCCGCTTCGACCTGCCGTACGAGCCCGGCGACCCGCGCGGCGTCCAGCCCCTGCGTCCGTGCGATCCACGCCCGCAGCTCCTCGGCCTCGGAGACGCCATCGGCGCGCCGCCGTCCGAACAGACCGCCCTTGCGCGGTGCCGGTACCCCAGCCGTGGGCCAGGGGCCGGCGACGGCCGGCGCCGCAGCGCCTGCGGGGGTGCCGGTGGTGGGGTCCGTACCGGGGCCGGGGCCGGCGTCCGGGAACGCCTCGGGAAGCCAGAGCTGCCAGCCGGCCGGCGGCGGGGGCCACGAGGGGTCGGGCCGCCACTCCGGCGCGGGGACCCATCCCGCAGGTGGCACCGGCCAACCTGGCGGCGGATTGAAGCGATAAGCAGCCATGCCCCACCCCTCGCCCCGGGCACCCCGAGCGTGCGGGGCGCCGGACGACCCGGCCGAAACGTAGAGCGACATTTTCGCCCCGATTGACCCTGCCGGGCGCGCGCATATTCCACTTCGTGACATGGCTGTGACCGTGAGCGAGCGGTGTGGGTTCCCCCGATGAGTTCGCCCGGCCGCGCGCGCAGCTTCTTCGACCTCGACGGCCACGGCTGGCAGGTCATGTGGATGGACCCGAAGGCGGTGGAGGTGGGCCCCGAGGCCTTCGTGGTGTCCACGCGGGAGACCGACGGCCCGTCGTGACGCCGGGCCGCCCGCGGCATCAGAGATGCATCATCGACATCAACTCGCCGCTGCGCAGCCCGGTCGCGACGGAGGGGACCTTCTCGCCGGGCCGGATCCAGCCGGCGCGCTCGGCGGCCGCGACGGCGCCCTTCTCCGCTTCGTCCGCCTCAGCGTTCAGCGCCTCGTTCGCGCCCAGTTGCCCGGCTTTCGCCGCCGCGGACGCGGCGAGCGATGCTGTGAGCGCGGCCTTGCAGGCGGCGACGGAGGGTTCTGTCGCGCCGTCGATGTCCTGGCCCATCCGGGCGGCCTGCGCGGCGGAAGCAGCCGCGTTCCTGGCGCAGCGGGAGTCCGCGGCCGGGTCGGGAGCGCTCTCGGAGATCACAGCCAGGGCCTGAGCCGCGACGCGGGCGGCGTGGGCGGCCTTCCAGACGGCTTCGGCGCGGGCCGAGGAGCCTTCCGGTTCCGCTGCTGAGCCACGCTGTTCGATGTAGTGGCTGAGAGCGGCCGCGCGCGCCGCAGCACTCTCCGCCCGCGCGGCGTGGCTCTGCCTGAGGACCGTCGCTGCCTCGGGCGTCCGCTCGTCCTGGTCGTCGTGTGCGCTCATCGCTTCTCCCTGTCTGCCGGCACGACGGTTCGCGCCCAGCGCGTGGCGTCCTCCCCGACAGTGAACCGCGCCGCGGAGGACGGATATGCGGGGCAGGGTGGCATGTAACGGCGTAACAGACCAGAGGCGAGCGGGGCTTCGACGGCGGCGTGGTCGCACGGTGGCCGCGCACGCGAGGGGCTGCCGGCTTCCCCGGCCGAGGGAAGGTCGAGAGTCCTGAAACGCCGCGGCACGGGGTGTCACCGGAAGAGCCCCAGCGCACCGTCCAGTGACCAGACCTGCCACGCGACCCCGAGGAGTGCCACCAGCGAGATCAGGGCCATCATCAGGTTCTGGCCCTGCTCGGCCACGTCGTGGATCATCAGCACGAGGTAGCTGAGGCTGAGGACGAGCCCGCAGGTCAGGGCGATCGGTGTGAGGAATCCGAGGATGAGGCCGAGGCCGAGGGCCAGCTCGGCGTAGGCCACGACGTAGGCCATGGCGACGGGCCGGGGTCGCACCACCACGTCGAAGCCCGAGCGCACGACGCTCCACCGGTGCTTCTCTGCGATGCCTGCCGCCCATCTGATGCCGCCGCCCCCGAACCAGTCCTTCTTGTCCTTGTGGCGCCAGCTCTCCAGCCACCAGAGGCCGAGCCCGATCCGGAGCACGGCGAACCACTCGGCTCCGCCGAGCCACAACGTCTGCATGCGGCGCCCCCTCCGACATCTCACCTGACGTTACGTCAGATCAGTTCAGCGTAGGGCCCGTTGGCCGCGCAAGAGGGGCGGGGGATGTGGCGGAACGCTTGCCGTCGCCAGAGGGAAGTCATACGCTCAATCTGATGGGGCGTCAGATACGGCGTCGGATACGACAGCCGGAGGTCCGGCGGCAGTAGGGGGTAGGGCGTGGCCAGCAGCGAGCACGGCAGCAAGGAGATCCCCCGGGTCATCAGCGTGGACGACCACGTGATCGAGCCCGCGCACCTCTTCGAGACATGGCTCCCGGGCAAGTACCGCGACCGGGGGCCGAAGCCCTTCACCGCGGGGATCGGCGAGTTGGCGTACATCGGCGGCAAGTACGAGTTCACGACCGACCCCGAGGGGCAGATCACCGACTGGTGGGAGTACGAGGGGCAGATCTTCCCGTACAAGCGCATCATCGCCGCCGTCGGTTTCTCCCGCGACGAGATGACGCTCGACGGCATCACGCGTGAGCAGATGCGGCGCGGCTGCTGGGATCCCAAGGCCCGGTTGGCGGACATGGACCTCAACCACGTCGAGGCCTCCCTCTGCTTCCCGACCTTTCCGCGCTTCTGCGGGCAGACCTTCGCCGAGGCCAAGGACAAGGACGTCGGGCTCGCCTGCGTCCGGGCGTACAACGACTGGATGGTCGAGGAATGGTGTGGTGACAGCGGCGGCCGGCTCATTCCGCTGTGCCTGATCCCGCTGTGGGACATCGACTTGGCCGTCGCCGAGATCAAGCGGAACGCGGCCCGCGGGGTGCGCGCGGTGACGTTCTCCGAGATCCCCACGTATCTGGGACTGCCGTCGATTCACTCCGGCTACTGGGACCCGTTCTTCGCGGCCTGCGAGGAGACGGGAACGGTGGTGAACATGCACATCGGCTCGTCGTCGCAGATGCCGGCGGCGTCCCCGGACGCCCCGCCCGCGGTGCAGGCCTCGCTCAGCTTCAACAACGCCATGGCGTCGATGATGGACTTCCTGTTCTCCGGGGTGCTGGTCAAGTTCCCCCGGCTCAAACTCGCCTACAGCGAGGGGCAGATGGGGTGGATTCCCTACGCCCTGGAGCGCGCCGACGACGTGTGGGAAGAGCACCGCGCGTGGGGCGGCGTGAAGGACCTGATCCCCGAGCCGCCGTCCACGTACTACTACCGGCAGATCTTCTGCTGCTTCTTCCGCGACCGGCACGGCATCGAGGCCATCGAGACCGTGGGCGTGAACAACGCGACCTTCGAGACCGACTACCCGCACGTCGACTCGACGTGGCCGCACACGAAGCGGGTCGCCACCGAGCATGTGGGCGGGCTGCCCGAAGACGTCGCGTACAAGCTCCTGCGGGGGAACGCCATTCGGATGCTGGACCTGCCCTTCGACCGGGACCTCAGGTCCTCCGCCGAGCGCTGATCACGGCTGCCGCTCGTTCGGAACGCCGGGGAGGCGGCCCTCCCCGGCGTTATCGTTCGCCCGTCCCTTGACGGAGAGGCAGTCGGATGAGCAACCCCATGTCACAGGCCCTGATCACCTTGGGGCGTCGCTATGTACGTGACGCGCCAGGCACCTTGGGGAAGGCCGCGCTCGCCGCGAGATACCTCAACCCCCGGCTGGGCGACCAACCGCGCCGGCGGGTCGCTCAGGACCGGTTCGGCTCCCGGTTCGCCGTCGATACGCAGGATCTCATCCAGCGGTATCTGTACTTGTTCGGAGTGTGGGAGCCCCACATGACGCACTGGCTCCGGCGAAGCCTGAAACCCGGGGACACGTTCATCGACGTCGGCGCCAACATCGGTGTCTTCTCCGTGCTGGGCTCGCGTCTTGTCGGCAGTACGGGGCGGGTCGTGGCGATCGAGGCCTCGCCCACCTTTCACCGCCGCCTTCTGCGGCATGCGGCCCTCAATCACCGCGACAACATCCGCGCGGTCAACGTGGCCGTCTCGGACGTGCGCGAGACGCTGACATTCGTCCTGGCCAGCTCGCACAACATGGGCGCCAACTCGATCGTTCCGTACGACGGGCCGGCGGAGTCGACCTTCGCGATCGAGGCCGTTCCGCTGGCCGAGCTTCTGGAACCGGACGAGGTGGCCAGGGCGCGGGTGATCAAAATCGATGTCGAGGGCGCGGAGGGCAGTGCCGTCCGGGGGCTCGCTCCCGTGCTCGACGGCCTTCGGCCGGACGCGGAGATCGCTGTCGAGATCACTCCGGACCGGATGGGTCAACTCGGCGACTCCGTCGATGAGTTGCTGTCCACCATGCGAACGCACGGCTTCCACGCGTACCGGCTGCCGACCGAGTACGCGCCGGCGAGCTACCCGCGGGCGATACGGCGCCCCGTGGCTCCGCTCCGCCGGCGCCGGCCGATCGTGGGGGAGACGGAGCTGATCTTCTCCCGTGTCGATGCCGAGGCGCTGACCTGAGACGGCGGTCAGCCGGCGTCGCCGGCGTCGCTGGCGTCGACGGGGTAGCGCCACTGGAAGCGGTCCAGCGCCCGCGCCCGGGCCTCCACCACAGCCATCCGGGCTTCGCGCTCGGCGGCGTCGACGTGTGCAGCCTGGCCGGTAGCCTGGCCCTCCCACTTGCGGTACAGGAGCCCGACCTCGGACGAGAACCAGCCGCGCGCGACGGCGTTCAGCGCGAGGAGCAGCCCGGTGTCCTCCGAGGCGGGAAGCGCCATCCAGCCGCCGAGCGCGAGGAGCAGGTCACGGCGGACGAAGAGCGTCGCCGGATGAACCTGCGCCCGGTAGTCGTTGGCCGCCCAGTAGTCGACCACCGCTCGCCGCTCGATCGGGCCGGGCGCGGGGTCGCCGGGGAAACCGGCGGTCGAACCGTCGGGGAGGAAGTCGAGCACGCGCGAAGTCGCCCAACCGATGCTCGGGTCGGCCTCCAGCGCCGCCAGGTCGCGGGCGAGCGTCCCGGCGGGGAGCTGGTCATCGGCGTCCAGGACCTTCACGTACGCGCCGTCCGCGTGGGCGAGCGCCATCATGCGTGCGACACCGGGGCCGCCGGGCCGGCCCTGCCGGAAGGTGATCCGCTCGTCGTCGGGGACGTGCGGCGCGACCTGGTCGGTCGTGCCGTCCTCCTGGATCAGCCACTGCCAGGTCCAGCCCTCGGGAAGCTCCTGCGCGCACAGCGACCTGTACGCGTCCGGCAGGAAGTGCGCCGACGGTGCGTGGACGGCCGTGACGATGACGATGCGCCGGTTCACGGCTCACCACCTTTCCCAGTGAGTCGCGAACAGCATGTCGGTGCGCCGTGTCCGGTAGGTGGCGTGCAGCACACAAGCGAGCGCCCGATCGCCGGCGACGGGGGATGCGCCGGCGATCGGGCTGGCGCCAACCCTAACAACGGCGCGACTGCGCCGGGAATCGCCTGCGGGACGGCGGCGAGGGGTTGTGATTGAGATCACGTCTCGCGCTCATGGGTCGCAAGGCGGCGCGTAGGACAGGCGGGGCAGGTTCTCGCGCCATTTCTGGGGCGTCAGAACGCCCCGAGTGGAGGAGCAGATACGGCTGATGGCGTCATCGGCGTCCAAGTTCCACAGCCGGACGGTATCGCTGCCGCTCGACACCCCGAGCATGTGACTGTGGGGGCTGAACGACAGGAAGTTGCCCGTCTTCGCGGTGGGGTTCATCGATTGCCCGATGGCGGAGGCTTCGGACGGGTGGCCGACGTTCCAGAGCCGGACCGCGTTGTCGTTGCCGCCGCTCGCCAGGGTGCGTCCGTCCTGGCTGAACGTCAGTGACACGACCGCTTCGGTATGGCCCGTCAGGGGCGATCCCGCCTGGGTTGCCTTGAGCGGGTCGGCGATGTTCCAGAGCCGGACCGTGTCGTCGTCACTGCCACTGGCCAGCGTGCGGCCGTCCGGGCTGTAGGAGAGCGCGTTGACGGGCCCGAGGTGCCCCGTGAGAGGTGGCCCGAGGCGGGAGCTGTGACGCGGGTCGGTCACGTTCCACAGCCTTATCGTGCCGTCCGCGCTGCCGCTGGCGAGAGTCCGGCCGTCCGGGCTGAACACGAGGGAGTTGACATAGCCCTTGTGTCCGGACAGAGGCGTACCCAACGGAAGGTGCCGCGAAGGGTCCCCGGCGTCCCACAGTTGTACGGTGCGGTCGTCGAAGGCGGTCGCCAGGGTGCGGCCGTCCGGGCTGAACGCCAGCGCGCTGGGACCGGAGAACCGCGTCCGCAGGGTGATGGGCGGCCCGTAGGGGGTCGGCCGTTCGGGGTCGACGACGTTCCACAGCTGTACGGTGCGGTCCCCCAACAGGACCGCGAGCGTGCGACCGTTGGGGGAGAACACCAGCGAACGCACCTCACCCTCCCCCGAAGTGAACGGCTTCCCCCGGGGCACGGGCCGGTCGGGAGCGTCGACGTTCCACAGCCGGACCCTGTTGTCGCGTGCCGCCGTGGCAAGCACCCGCCCGTCCGGGCGGAACGATCCGATGCGGCCGATCATGTCCGACGTGGGGATCGACCACAGGCGCACCTTCCCGTCGCCGCTTCCGGTGGCGAGGGTCCGGCCGTCGGGGCTGAAACCCAGGGCGTACATTTCGCCGCTGCTCCCGGAGAGAGGCTCGCCGACCTGCGAGGGATAGGCGGGGTCGCTGACGTTCCACAGGCTCGCCGTGCTGTCCGCGCTGGCGGCGCCCAGCTTGGTTCCGTCGGGGCTGAAGGCCACCGACCAGATCGGGCCGGTGTGGCCGGTGAGCGGAGAGCCGAGGGGGCTCGCGTGACGCGGGTCGCCCATGTTCCAGAGCCGGATGGTGTCGTCGGCGCCGCCGCTGGCCAGTGTGCGTCCGTCGGGGCTGAAGGCCACCGAGTGCACGGTGCCCGCGTGCCCGGTCAGCGGGGTGTCGACCGGTGCCGGGTGGCGGGGATCGGTCATGTCCCACAGCCGGATGGAGCCGTCGTCGCCGCCCGCCGCCAGCGTCCGCCCGTCCGGGCTGAACGCCACGGAACGTGTGGCGGCGGTGTGGCCGGTCAGGTCGTCGAGCGTCTTGGGCCGGCGCGGGTCGGCCACGTCCCACAGCCGGACGCTGCCCTTCTCACTGGCGGATGCCAGCGTGTGCCCGTCCGGGCTGAAGGCGACCAGGTAGATCGTGCCCCCAGGGCCGCTCAACGGTGCGCCGAGCGGCAGCGGGCGGCTCGGATCGCGTACGTCCCAGAGCCGGACCGTACCGTCGTCCGAAGCGCTGGCGAGCGTGCTGCCGTCCGGGCTGAAGACCGCGCTGCTCACCCAACTCGCGTGCGCGGTGAGCGGTTTGCCCAGCGGTTCTGGGCGCGCCGGGTCCCGCACGTCCCACAGCCGAACGGTCCGGTCGTAGCTGGCGGTGGCCAGGGTGTGGCCGTTCGGACTGAACGAGGTGAGGTAGACGGCACCGGTGTGGCCGAGGAGTGCAGTCGCCAGCGGCGCGTTCACGGTCGAGATCAGCCGATTTTTCGTACCTTCGTCGCCGGGCCGCAAACGGTGGGCGACCAGGGCGAGTTGAGCGGAGAGCGACGGATCCGTGTGCTGGGCCCGGTCGGCTTCGGCGAGCACCTGCTCGAACACGGCGTCGTCCCGTTGCTGCCGGGCGATCACCGCCGAACCGACGGCCAGGATCGCGAGGACGACCAGAGCCGACACCGCGCCGCGCATGAGCCACACCGTCCGCTTGCGCAGCTTGACCGAAGCGGCCAGGAACTCCACCGCGGCCCGGGTCAGGAAGGTGTCACCGGCGGACTTCGCCCAGGAGCGGGCCTGTTCCAGCCGGGACCCCCGGTAGAGCAGGGATGTGTCGCGGCTCGATGCCTCCCAGGCCCTGCCGTCCTCGTCCAGCCGCTGGCGCAGCAGATTGCCGGTCCGGTCCTCGTCGATCCAGTCGCGCAGGCGCGGCCAGGCGTGCAGCAACGCCTCATGGGTGATCTCCACGGTCTCCGCGTCGAGCGTCACCAATCGGGCGCGGACCAGCGCTTCGAGGGACTCCTCCGTCTTGTCGGAGTCCGTCGACTCTTCCGCCAGCTGGCGACGCGCCCCGCGCCTGCGGGTGGCCTGGGTGTCCTCGCCGAGCCGGACCAGCCGGAGGAGGAGCAGCCGCGCGGCCGAGCGCGCCGCCGGGTCGAGGCCCGTCCAGGCCTGCTCGGCGGTGGCCGCGACCGCACCCTGGATTCCGCCCGCCGTGCGGTAGCCGGCCAGCGTCAGCCGTCCGGCCTTGCGCCGCTGCCAGGTGGCGAGCAGGGCGTGCGAGAGGAGCGGTAGCGCCCCCGCGTTGTGCGCTCCGCGGGGCCCGTCGGCGCTGACCTCCCTGACGATCAACTCCGCGAGACCGGGTTCGAGTTCCATACCCACTGCTTTGGCCGGCCCCGTCACCGCTTCGCGCAGTTCCGCGGTGCTCAGCGGCCCGAGGACCATGTGCCGGTGCTGGAGGGCGTCGGCCAGTTCCGGATGGCCGAGACACTGCTCGAAGAAGTCGGCACGTATGCCGAGGACGACGAGGGCGGGCGCGGACCCACCGGGCTCGGCGGGCGTGCACGCGGCGTGCAGGAGCTGAATGAAGGCGCGCTTGTCCGGCTCGTGCGCGGTGAGGGTGAAGGTTTCCTCGAACTGGTCCACGATGACGACAGGAGGCGCGGGGGAGTCCGCTTCGCGCTGCGCCCAGGCCGAGACGGCGTCCCGCACCGCGTGCCCGAAGCGCGGAGTCCCGGGTTCCGTCACGGTCGATTCCCGCGCGGCACGGACGACGGGGCCGAGTTCGGGGATCCGGCGGGTCAGCTCCCCCAGCGGATCGGCTCCCGGTACGAGCTGGAGTACCGCTCTCTCGCAACCGCCCTCGTCACCCAGCGCGCCCTCGCGCAGCGTGGGCACCAGACCGGCGTTCAGAAGGGAAGACTTTCCCGCCCCGGAGGCACCCACGAGCATGACGAGGCCCCCGGTCTTCTCCGCGGCGCGGAGCTGGGCGACAAGGGAGTCCCGGCTGCGCTCCCGGCCGAAGAACCACCGGGCGTCCTGCGCCCGGTACGAGGCGAGCCCCAGATACGGGCAGACGCCGCCCGCAACGGCCGTGGCTTCGACTTCGGCTTCGCCCGAGGCGTCCTTCTCGTGCGCGGACGGCGTGGGGCGGTCGGCCACGGGGTCGGCCATCGCGTGCTCCCACAACCGCTGCCACCGGGCCACGTCGTACAGGCCCTCGGACACGGGCGTGGGCCTGGAGCGTCGCGCTTCGGGTATCAGGATGTGCAGCACCACGGCGAGTGCGGCGAATTGGGCCGGCACGTTCTTGGCCCGCCGCCAGTCGCTGATCCGCTGGGCGGATACGCGCACCGGCCGCCCCCGCTCGTCGACCCGCTGCAGCCGCACGACGGACTCGGCGACCCGTTTGAGCGGGGGATCGCCGGCCTCCTTGTACAGCAGCGCCAGACGTTCCGCGAAGGCGGTGCGTGCCCCTGAATCGGGACTCAAGGTCTCCTCTCCTTACTTCCCCCGTGCCTGGGTGTCCGGACCGGAAAACTCAGCCTATAGGGCTGACCTGCGGTTTAACCGTGCTCCGAAGGCCGGAGCCTCGTCCGGGAGAGCCACGGGTGACAGGATCTCCCCGTAGTCGCGCAGCAACCGGGCGTTGCCCGGCCGGGGCGGTCGGAACAGCGCTCGGAGAGACAGCTCATGATGCCCCATCTCTCCGAATCCACCTCGGTGGAGCCGTCCAGCGGTGGCGACTTCCAGCCGCGCGAGCCCGAATTCCCAAGGGGCCGACCCGCCACGGGGCAGCGCCGGGCGTCTGGTTCAGTACCGGTCCCCACAGGGGAGGGACCGGTGCCGAACCAGACGCTCGGCGTGAACACCGCAGTCGGCTGTGGGGCGGGGGGCCGCTCGTGGGGGCTCCTTGCGTCGCGGGTGTGTGTGGGGGCAGTCGGTGAGGGGAGTGCGGTCGGGAGCGGCGGCGACCGCGGCGCATCCGATCATGATGAGGCTGAAGCTCCACAGCCCGATGGTCGCGTCATGATCAGGCTGAAACTCCACAGCCCGATGGTCGCGATGATGCTGGCGTGCAGCAGGACGTCGAGCACGAAGGCGACTTTGCGCCACCGCTCCGGGCCCAGCAGGAACGCCGCGATCACCAGCTCGATGATGATCCCTCCCCAGGCCAACAGAGCGAGGGTAGGCCCGTGTTCGGACAGCCAGAGCACCGGGCCCTTGAATGGCTCGGCGGCACCGAAGATCGGGTCGCGCAGGATGTAGTACTCGGCGGACCCGTTGAGCCGGTCCGGCACGCCGAACTTACTGATGCCGCTCTGCGCGTACAGGATCACCAGCTGGATGCGCAGGGCCCAGAACGCCGCGAAGGCGGTGCCGCGTGCGGTGGGCTGAGCCAGGGACACGGTCCCTGACGCCGGCCGGTGCCTGGGGCTCGTCAGCGACCAAGTGCTGCTGCACTTCCCGGGCGCCTCAGCCGGTTGCGGTTGCCGACCCGCCCCGACTGGACCGCGCTGGTCACCCACTCCGGCGAGGCCGTCCTCCTGCTCGGCCAGGTGGCTGAGGCTGTCGGTGAGACGCCGCATGCGGGCCTCGGTCACGTCGGCCGTGTCGGGGACGATGAAGGCCGGGCTGTGGGTAATCAGGATGTGGGCGACCTCGCGGCCGTCCGATCCGGTGCCTGGCCATGGCCAGGCACCCCAGGCTGCCCTCGGCGGAGGAGGAGGGGAGCTGCCCGGGAGCCAGATCTCGAAGTTGGCACCCAAACAGCTCCCAGAATGGCCCCCCAACGCAAATCAGGCCCGGTACTGATCTCTCAGTACCGGGCCTGACCTGGTGTTTCGGCTGTCGGGGTGGCGGGATTTGAACCCACGACCTCTTCGTCCCGAATGAGGTTCGACCGAGATTGCTACCTGGGGATCTTGCTGAACGTGCAGGTCAACAGCTTGGTCTGGGTTGGCTGGGCGAGGTCTCGCGGGGGCCCAAGAGGAAGATCATCTCCCAGGATTCTCCCAACGCTTAGTGCTCGGCATGGGGGTCAGTTCGCGGTTGCGGCCGGGAGCTGCGTTGCGTGAGCAAGTTTGCCCGGAGCTGGGAGCGAAGAGGGTCGGCGCTTTCGATGGAACTGGCGGGATCGGTCCGGCACCGTCAGATCCTGCGAGCGTCGGTGATGATCCCGTCGACGATGGCTGCGGCCTGCTCCGGGTGTCCCTCCAGCCAGTTGCCGAGGTGCTCCCGGACGGCCTCATCGACGCAGGCGCGTACTGCGGGGTTGCCGAGCACTCCGCGGGTGGCGCCCTCGAACGAGGGATGGTCCAGTTTCACGGACACGACAGCCGTCAGTCCTTCGCAGACCCGATCGGCGCTGAGATCGGGGTCCGTCGCTGTCAGAAGTTGTCGCTCCCGTGCGTAGGCGGTTACCGAGGCTGTCACCCCGTCGCGGAAGCCCACCATGTGTGTGCCGCCACCGAGGGTGGGCTGGCTGTTGGCGAAGCTGCGGATCCGTTCCTCGGGGGACGTGGACCACCGCAGGGTGACCTCCGCCGTCCCTGCCAGCCGCAGGTCCTCCCAGGCGAAGGCGATGGCGTCCGGGTGTACGGGCGTCCGTGCCGTGGCGTCGAGGAAGGCAACGAAGTCCTGTGCCTCGCCCAGGAACTGCACCGACAGGGTCTCGCCCGGAGGACGTGTGTCGGTGAGCGAAATACCCAGGCCCCGGTTCAGGAAGGCCAGTTCTCTGAAGCGTTCGGACAGCACGGCGAACGAGCACTCCACGGTCTCGAAGATGTCGGAGTCGGGCCAGAAGGTGATGGTCGTTCCGCTACAGGTTGCGGCCCCCATGGCGGTGGGCGCGGCGACGGCGACGCCGCGCACGTACTCCTGAACCCAGCGGGCACCATCGCGCCGCACCTCGGCAGTCAGGCGGCTCGACAGGGCGTTGGTGACACTGGGCCCGATGCCGACCAGGCCCACAGTTGCAGTGTTGCGGTAGGCAGGCTCCACTCCGGCGTACATGCGGGTCAGCAGAGCTTCGAGGTCACTGGCACCATCCATGTCATCGGTGACCTCGACGGGAACGCCCGGCCCATCGTCGGCGACCTTCACGCCGCCATCGGGCATGAGGGTGACGTCGACGGAACTGGCGCGGCCGGCCAGGACCTCCTTCACGGCCCGGCCCACGACCTCGAACACGGCCTGGTGCAGGCCACGTTCACCAGTCGAGCCGACATACATCCCGGGCCGCTTCCGAACGGCCTCCCACCCCTCCAGCACCGTGATGTGCGTGGCGTCGTACAGGTTGGCGTTCTCACTCACGAAGTCCCCTATCGACCCTATCCAGCACTGCTGCCCAGCCTAGGGAAATCTCCCGAAAACACCAGGTCAGAGAAGGTGACGCGAGGGCGCGGAAGGGCGCGTGGCCGCCTGCCTGGATACAGCTGACCCAGGGGCGGAGGTGGACCCGGAGATTTGCGGTCAGACCCTGGCCGAGGCCGCGTACGCCCCCAATTCCCTGTGCCCCCAAGCCCCCTGATTTCAGGTCGACTTACGGAGCTATGGTGCGCCGGCTCTCTGTCCTGCGCCTGATCGCCGTTCTCTTTGTGGCGTTACGACGGCGGATCCATGGAGGGAGCCGCAGACCGGAACGTCGTCGACCGATAGGTCAGGCTTCGGGGGCCATGAGGTGTCGCCGGGCTGCCGCCCAAACGTCTTCGAACTCCTCAAAGGTCAACGGCTCCTCGACGTGCCCCTCCCGGTCGGTGACGGGCAACTCGGCAGTGAACCCGCACCGGGCGTCGTCGTCCTCGGCCGAAGCGGCGGCGATGGGTCGCAGCGCTGGCCCTTCGAGCTCGACTTGGCGGCGCACCCAGTCGTCGGTGCCGACCTCGAAGTAGAACCAGGTGTCTTGTTCGTCCCAGTAGCTGCGGAACCATCGCGTCACTGGCCTATTCTGGCCACCGCTACTCTCCTCCGACAGCTCGATGGTCAGTAATCGAACCAGACGACGAGCCGTACGTTCTCCGGGCCGTGCAGCCCGCCCAGTGTCCGCATCACTTCCCAGACCGGTCCCCAGTGGGTGGCATCTCCCGCGACCGCGCGACGGCTGAGTGCGCCGGATGACCCTGCTTACTGACCTTGAATGCGTGATGTCGTCATGGTGGCTGGCGTCGGAGGCCGGTGCCGGTGAGGCAGCCGTTGAGGACGTCGTGGCGGTACTGGAG
>NZ_JBEZKW010000074.1:0-31169 GCF_040651795.1 Streptomyces sp. NPDC048361 | reverse complement strand
TCCCTAAACCCTCCGGGGGGAAGAGGGCTGAGGTTCGGGCTCCTAGGGCTCTGCCCCAGACCCCGTTCGCGCCTGAAGGGCGCTCGTCCTCAAACGCCGGACGGGCTGAGGTGGCCCGTATGGGCCGGTGCCGGACGGGCTGAGGTGGCCCGTATGGGCCGGTGCCGGGCAGGCGGGGTGTGCGTACGCCGTCCGGGCTGGGAACGGGACGCCGTATCGTTGGGGATGACCCATAGCTGTCAAGAAAGGCGTGAGCCGCACATGGTGGAGATCAAGACCCCCGAGCAGATCGCGAAGATGCGCGAGGCGGGGCTGGTCGTCGCCGCGATCCACGCCGCCACCCGCGAGGCCGCAGTGCCGGGGTCCACGACCAAGGACCTGGACGAGGTTGCCCGCAAGGTGATCGCCGAGCACGGCGCGAAGTCCAACTTCCTGGGGTACGGCGGGTTCCCCGCCACCATCTGCACCTCGGTCAACGAAGTCGTCGTCCACGGCATCCCGGACGACAAGACCGTCCTCAAGGACGGCGACATCATCTCCATCGACGCCGGCGCGATCATCGACGGCTGGCACGGCGACGCCGCGTACACCGCGTTCGTCGGCTCCGGTCACGCCCCCGAGCTGATCGAGCTCTCCCGGGTCACCGAGGAGTCGATGTGGGCCGGCCTCGCCGCGGTGAAGAAGGGCAACAAGCTCGTCGACGTCTCGCGCGCGATCGAGTCGTACATCCGCCGCCAGCCGCGCCCCTCCACCGGCAAGTACGGGATCGTCGAGGACTACGGGGGCCACGGCATCGGCTCCGAGATGCACATGGACCCGCACCTCCTGAACTACGTCGACAAGCGCCGCATGCTGGGCCGCCACAACCCGAAGCTCGTCCCCGGCTTCTGCCTGGCGATCGAGCCGATGGTCTCGCTCGGCACGCCCCGCACCGAGGTCCTGGAGGACGACTGGACCGTCATCACGACGGACGGTTCCTGGTCCTCGCACTGGGAGCACTCGGTCGCCCTGACGGAGAACGGCCCGCTGGTCCTGACGATGCCGGACTGCGGCAAGGCGAAGCTGGCGGAGTACGGGGTCACGACGGCCCCGGACCCGCTGGGCTGAGGGACCGCGAGACCGGCCGCCGCGCCGGGGCGACTCGCTGGGCCAGACACCTATGTCCGGCCGCTTAAGGATCTACGATGGCGGGCAAACTCCCCGGATTCGTCTTTTCGAGTGGCCTGTCGTAGACTGATGCGTCGGCTCTCGTGTACCCGTGTGTCCACACACGGCTGCGGGAGTCGATCAAGGTAGCCGATTCGAAAGGCGAAGCGTGGCCAAGAAGCAAGGTGCCATCGAAATCGAGGGCACCGTGATCGAGTCCCTCCCGAACGCTATGTTCAAGGTGGAACTCCAGAACGGTCACAAAGTCCTCGCGCACATCAGCGGCAAGATGCGGATGCACTACATCCGTATCCTCCCGGATGACCGGGTCGTGGTGGAGCTTTCTCCGTACGACCTGACGCGTGGCCGGATCGTCTACCGGTACAAGTAGATCTTGCCCACGTCGCTCACTCATGGGCGGCGGTGGCACTGACCCGGAGAACCTGACATCCCATGAAGGTCAAGCCGAGCGTCAAGAAGATCTGCGACAAGTGCAAGGTGATCCGCCGTCACGGCCGGGTCATGGTCATCTGCGACAACCTGCGCCACAAGCAGCGCCAGGGCTGACGCACGCCGACCGACCTGCACTCCGCAGTTCTTCAAGCGACGCGAGCAAAACGTACATACGCAGCATCCACCTGGCCGGGTTCCCCGGCTGGTGACACCTCCGGCGGGGGCCGGGGACCCGAAACGTACCTAGTACGGCGGTCGGGAGCGGTGCTGTGGAAGACCCCCGAAAACAACTGGAGCCAGTAAATGGCACGCGTTTCCGGTGTCGACATCCCGCGCGAAAAGCGCGTGGAGATCGCACTCACCTACGTCTTCGGTATCGGGCGTACCCGGTCCAAGGAGATCCTCGCCTCGACCGGCGTGAACCCGAACACCCGCGTTCGTGACCTGGCCGAAGAGGACCTGGTCAAGATCCGCGAGTACGTGGACGCCAACCTCCGCACCGAGGGTGACCTTCGCCGTGAGGTTGCCGCCGACATCCGCCGCAAGGTCGAGATCGGCTGCTACCAGGGTCTGCGCCACCGTCGTGGTCTGCCGGTCCACGGTCAGCGCACCAGCACGAACGCTCGTACCCGCAAGGGCCCGCGTCGCGCCATCGCCGGTAAGAAGAAGCCGGGCAAGAAGTAGTCCACAGCGGACGCTTTTCAGCGGTCTTCGCTGTAGGACCGATCACCTCCCCTCCATCTGGAGTAAGACATGCCCCCCAAGGGTCGTCAGGGCGCTGCCAAGAAGGTGCGCCGCAAGGA
Source organism: Streptomyces sp. NPDC048361 (assembly GCF_040651795.1). Lineage (NCBI taxonomy): Bacteria > Bacillati > Actinomycetota > Actinomycetes > Kitasatosporales > Streptomycetaceae > Streptomyces > Streptomyces sp. NPDC048361. Next base: position 28,767 of record NZ_JBEZKW010000074.1, on the reverse strand, counting down.
AAAGAAGAACGTCGCTCACGGCCACGCGCACATCAAGAGCACGTTCAACAACACCATCGTCTCGATCACGGACCCCTCGGGCAACGTGATCTCCTGGGCGTCCGCCGGCCACGTCGGCTTCAAGGGCTCCCGCAAGTCGACTCCGTTCGCCGCGCAGATGGCCGCCGAGTCGGCCGCCCGCCGCGCGCAGGAGCACGGCATGCGCAAGGTTGACGTCTTCGTCAAGGGCCCGGGCTCCGGTCGCGAGACCGCGATCCGCTCCCTCCAGGCCACTGGCCTCGAGGTCGGCTCGATCCAGGACGTCACCCCGACGCCGCACAACGGCTGCCGTCCCCCCAAGCGTCGCCGCGTCTGACGCACGTCGCTTGTGCTGAGGTTCTGGGCGGTACGGCTCCTTCGAGGCGTGCCGCCCGTACCCTTGCAGTACGCAGTACCCGCAGTAACCAGCAGGGCATCAAATAGTGGGTGCCCATGACTGAAGGATCTCCCCATGCTTATCGCTCAGCGCCCTTCGCTGACCGAAGAGGTTGTTGACGAGTACCGCTCGCGGTTCGTCATCGAGCCCCTGGAGCCCGGCTTCGGCTACACGCTCGGCAACTCCCTGCGTCGTACGCTCCTCTCCTCGATCCCCGGTGCCGCTGTCACCAGCATCCGGATCGACGGTGTCCTGCACGAGTTCACCACCGTGCCGGGCGTCAAGGAGGACGTCACCGACCTCATCCTCAACATCAAGCAGCTGGTCGTCTCCTCGGAGCACGACGAGCCGGTCGTGATGTACCTGCGCAAGCAGGGTCCCGGCCTGGTCACCGCTGCTGACATCGCCCCGCCGGCCGGTGTCGAGGTGCACAACCCCGACCTGGTGCTCGCCACGCTCAACGGCAAGGGCAAGCTGGAGATGGAGCTGACCGTCGAGCGCGGTCGCGGCTACGTCTCCGCCGTGCAGAACAAGCAGCTGGGCCAGGAGATCGGCCGCATCCCGGTCGACTCCATCTACTCCCCGGTGCTCAAGGTCACGTACAAGGTCGAGGCGACCCGTGTCGAGCAGCGCACCGACTTCGACAAGCTGATCGTCGACGTCGAGACCAAGCAGGCCATGCGTCCCCGTGACGCCATGGCGTCGGCCGGTAAGACCCTGGTCGAGCTGTTCGGTCTGGCGCGCGAGCTCAACATCGACGCCGAGGGCATCGACATGGGCCCGTCCCCGACGGACGCCGCTCTCGCCGCCGATCTCGCCCTGCCGATCGAGGAGCTCGAGCTCACCGTTCGGTCGTACAACTGCCTCAAGCGTGAGGGCATCCACTCCGTGGGTGAGCTCGTGGCGCGCTCCGAGGCCGACCTGCTCGACATCCGCAACTTCGGTGCGAAGTCGATCGACGAGGTCAAGGCGAAGCTGGCCGGTATGGGCCTCGCCCTGAAGGACTCGCCTCCCGGCTTCGACCCGACCGCTGCGGCCGACGCCTTCGGCGCCGATGACGACGCGGATGCCGGGTTCGTGGAGACCGAGCAGTACTGACGGTCTTCGACTGCGGGCCCGCTGTGGCTGGTCGCGCACACGCGACGGAGTCGCACATCGGCTCTTTCCCGCGCCCCTTACGGGGCGCGGGTCTCCGACAGGCACCCGCCTGCTCGGACACTGACATCGGTACCTCGTACGGCCGGTGCAGATCACTAGGAGAATCACCATGCCGCGTCCCGCAAAGGGTGCCCGTCTCGGCGGCAGCGCCGCGCACGAGAAGCTGCTCCTCGCCAACCTGGCGAAGTCGCTCTTCGAGCACGGCCGCATCACGACGACCGAGGCCAAGGCCCGCCGCCTGCGTCCGGTCGCCGAGCGCCTGATCACCAAGGCGAAGAAGGGCGACATCCACAACCGTCGCCTGGTGCTGCAGACGATCACCGACAAGGGCATCGTCCACACCCTCTTCACCGAGATCGCGCCCCGCTACGAGGAGCGTCCGGGTGGTTACACCCGCATCACGAAGATCGGCAACCGTCGTGGTGACAACGCGCCGATGGCCGTGATCGAGCTGGTCGAGGGCGAGATCGCCAAGAAGGCGACCGTCGCCGAGGCCGAGGCCGCCACCGTGCGCGCCGTCAAGGAGTCCGAGGCCAAGTCCGAGGACGCCGCGCCGGCCGACGAGGCGAAGGACGCGTAAGCGTTCTTGAAGGCTGAGGACGGGCCCGTTCCCTTCGGGGGGCGGGCCCGTTCCGCTGTGTGGATGCTTTGAGAGGATCGGTTACGTGAGCGATGAGGTGGAGCCCGGCCACGTCCGGGTGCGTCTTGACCTGTCGTACGACGGCAAGGACTTCTCCGGCTGGGCCAAGCAGCCCAGTGGGCGGCGGACCGTCCAGGGCGAGATCGAGGACGCGCTGCGCACGGTGACCCGGTCGGACGTGACGTACGCCCTGACCGTCGCCGGACGTACGGACGCGGGGGTGCATGCGCGCGGCCAGGTCGCCCACGTCGACCTGCCCGATGACGTGTGGGCCGAGCACCGCGAGAAGCTGCTGCGGCGCCTGGCCGGGCGGCTGCCGCACGATGTGCGGATCTGGCGGGTCGCCGAGGCGCCCAGCGGATTCAACGCCCGCTTCGCGGCGATCTGGCGGCGGTACGCGTACCGGGTGACCGACAACATGGGCGGCGTCGACCCGCTGCTGCGCGGTCATGTCCTGTGGCACGACTGGGAGTTGGACGTCGAGGCCATGAACGCGGCGTCGGCGGCGCTGCTCGGCGAGCACGACTTCGCGGCGTACTGCAAGAAGCGCGAGGGCGCCACCACCATCCGTACGCTCCAGGAGCTGTCCTGGGTGCGCGGGGACGACGGGATCGTCACCGCGACCGTCCGCGCCGACGCGTTCTGCCACAACATGGTGCGATCCCTGGTGGGCGCGCTGCTGCACGTCGGCGACGGCCACCGGGGTGTGGAGTGGCCCGGCAAGGTCCTCGCGGCAGCGGTGCGCGACTCCTCCGTGCACGTGGTGAAGCCGCACGGCCTCACCCTGGAGGAAGTCGGCTACCCCGCCGACGAGTTGCTCGCCGCGCGCAGCAAGGAGGCGCGCAACGTGCGGACGCTGCCCGGGAGTTCAGGCGGCGGGCTGGGCGGCTGCTGCTGAGGCCTGGTTGCGGCCGCGGGCGACGATCTGGTCGAAGACGAACTGGGCGAGGTCGTCGCCCGCGGTGAAGACGGCCGTGTCGCCCTTCGTCACGCTCTTGCCGTTCGCGAAGCCACCGGTCGTGAAGTAGGCATAGCGGCCATAGGAGTTGGTGGTGCGCCGGCACACCACGCCGTCCCGGCAGAACGTCGCGACACCCGCGCCGGACAGTGAGGCGATGCCGCCCGAGGCCTGCTCCTTCGCCTTCTTCGCCGCGGTGTCCGTGTCGAACACGGCGACACCCACGGTGACGGCGACACCGTCCTTGGTGAAGGTGGCGCGGATGACCTGACGGCAGCCGTTGTTGCCGAGGACGGAGCCGAGCGCACCCTGGGTCGCGGCGGCGCAGGAGGTCACCTTGTCGGTGGGGCCCTTGGCGTAGACGCCGCTGCCCAGGGTCAGGCCCGTACCGGGAAAGAGGGTGTCGGCGCCGAGCGGCGCCTTGTCCTTCCGCGCGCTCGCTATGTAGTCGTACGGGTTGGGCGGGGGCGGCGGGGCCACCTTGGAGAACGACGGCTGCGGGTGGGCGCTGTCGCTCGGCAGAGCCGGGGGAGAGGGCAGTTCGCTCGCCGACTTCCCATCGTCCTTGGAGCCGGCGCTGACGATCACGGTGGCCACCACCGCGACGACCGCCGCCGTGGCGAGCGCGCCGCCGCCCAGGAACAGCCACTTGCGGCGCCGGTTGCGCGCGGCCGACGCGTCGGCCAGTGCGGCCCAGTCCGGTGTCTGCTGATCCCCCGGGCCCCACCCGGGTCCCCCTTGCCCAAAGCTCATGCCGCGCATCCTAATTCGATTGTTCAGGGGGGCAGGGCCTGGGCGACAATCCGCACCATGGGACATCTAGAGGCTGCACACCTGGAGTACTACCTGCCGGACGGGCGGGTGCTGCTCGGCGACGCTTCGTTCCGGGTGGCGGAGGGCTCGGTGGTGGCCCTGGTCGGCGCCAACGGGGCCGGCAAGACGACGCTGCTTCGCATCATCTCCGGCGAGCTCCAGGCGCACGGCGGTTCGGTGACGGTGAGCGGTGGGCTCGGTGTGATGCCGCAGTTCGTCGGGTCGGTGCGCGACGAGCGGACCGTGCGCGACCTGCTGGTCTCCGTGGCCCAGCCGAGGATCAAGAAGGCGGCCGCCGAGGTGGACGCGGCCGAGCACCTGATCATGACGGTCGACGACGAGCCCGCGCAGATGAAGTACGCGCAGGCGCTCAGCGACTGGGCCGAGGCGCACGGCTACGAGGCCGAGACGGTGTGGGACATGTGCACCATGGCCGCACTCGGTATGCCGTACGACAAGGCCCAGTTCCGCGAGGTGCGCACGCTCAGCGGCGGCGAGCAGAAGCGGCTGGTCCTCGAAGCGCTGCTTCGCGGGCCCGACGAGGTGCTGCTCCTGGACGAGCCGGACAACTATCTGGACGTCCCCGGCAAGCGCTGGCTGGAGGAGCGGCTGCGGGAGACCCGTAAGACCGTCCTGTTCGTCTCGCACGACCGGGAGCTGCTCTCGCGGGCCGCCGAGCGGATCGTGAGCCTGGAGCCGAGCCCCGCGGGCACGGACGTGTGGGTGCACGGCGCCGGATTCGGTACGTACCACGAGGCGCGGCGTGAGCGGTTCGCACGCTTCGAGGAGCTCAAGCGGCGCTGGGACGAGGAGCACGCCCGGCTGAAGGCGCTGGTCCTGCGGCTGCGCAACCAGGCGGCGATCAGCCCGGACATGGCGTCCAGGTACCACGCGATGCAGACACGCTTCAAGCGGTTCGAGGACGCCGGGCCGCCGCCCGAGCCGCCGCGCGAGCAGGAAATCACCATGCGGCTGCGCGGCGGCCGCACCGGGGTGCGCGCCCTGACCTGCGAGAACCTTGAGCTGACAGGACTGATGAAGCCGTTCTCGCTGGAGGTCTTCTACGGCGAGCGGGTCGCCGTGCTCGGCTCGAACGGCTCCGGCAAGTCGCACTTCCTGCGGATGCTCGCGGGGGACGCGTCGGTGGCGTACACCGGGAGCTGGAAGCTGGGTGCGCGGGTCGTGCCCGGGCACTTCGCGCAGACCCACGCCCACCCCGAGCTGCTCGGGCGCACCCTGGTCGACATCCTGTGGAGCGAGCACGCCAAGGACCGCGGCGCCGCGATGTCGGTGCTGCGCCGCTACGAGCTGGAACGCCAGGGCGACCAGCCCTTCGAGAAGCTCTCCGGCGGCCAGCAGGCCCGCTTCCAGATCCTGCTGCTCGAGCTGGCCGGCACCACCGCGCTGCTCCTCGACGAGCCGACGGACAACCTGGACCTGGAGTCCGCGGAGGCCCTCCAGGACGGTCTGGAGTCGTACGACGGGACGGTGCTCGCGGTCACCCACGACCGGTGGTTCTCGAAGTCCTTCGACCGCTACCTCGTCTTCGGCTCGGACGGCGTGGTGCGCGAGACGCCGGAGCCGGTGTGGGACGAGCGCCGCGTGGAGCGAGCCCGTTAGACGTTTGCGCAGGCCAGTGCCGGTAAGGGCGCGGTACGGCCGGGCGGCCCCCGGGCAGTTTTGACCCGCCGGGGGGCGCCCGGGTATTCTTCTGGTTTGTTATGCGTATTGGCTCAGTCGTTCTCACGCGACAGTCGTTGCGCAGGTTCTCTGGAGCAGTTACCAGTGGCTCGCATACGGGCAGCGTCCCGGCACTGTGAGTCCCAGCTGCATGATCGCTTCAGGGTGCAATGTGTCTGCTCCCCATCCACTAAGAAGCGAAGGCTACGAAGTGCGTACGTACAGCCCCAAGCCCGGCGACATCACTCGCCAGTGGCACGTCATTGATGCCCGGGACGTCGTCCTGGGTCGTCTGGCGACCACCGCTGCGAACCTCCTCCGGGGCAAGCACAAGCCCGTCTATGCCCCGCACATGGACATGGGTGACTTCGTCATCATCATCAACGCCGACAAGGTTCACCTGTCCGGCAACAAGAAGACCCAGAAGATGGCCTACCGCCACTCCGGCTACCCGGGCGGTCTCCGCGCGGTGCGCTACGACGACCTCCTGGCGAACAACCCGGAGAAGGCCGTCGAGAAGGCCATCAAGGGCATGATCCCCAAGAACACCCTGGGCCGTCAGATGCTCTCGAAGCTGAAGGTCTACTCGGGCGACCAGCACCCCCACGCTGCCCAGCAGCCGGTGCCGTTCGAGATCACCCAGGTCGCGCAGTAGTTCCGGCCACCACACCCCCTAAGACAGAAAAGAATCTGAGGAGCATCGTGGCCGAGACCACTGTCGAGACCCCCGTCGAGGGCGAAGAGACCTACGCGGAGGTCACCACCTTCGAGTCCGAGGTCCCCGTCGAGGGCGAGTACACCACCGAGTCGATGGCGTCCCGCTTCGGCGACCCGCAGCCGGCCGCCGGCCTGGGCCGTCGCAAGAACGCCATCGCCCGCGTCCGGATCGTTCCGGGCACCGGCAAGTGGAAGATCAACGGGCGTACGCTCGAGGACTACTTCCCGAACAAGGTCCACCAGCAGGAAGTCAACGAGCCCTTCAAGGTGCTCGAACTCGACAACCGCTACGACGTTGTCGCCCGCATCTCGGGTGGCGGCGTGTCCGGTCAGGCCGGCGCCCTGCGCCTCGGCGTGGCCCGCGCGCTGAACGAGGCCGACGTGGACAACAACCGCGCCGCCCTCAAGAAGGCCGGCTTCCTCTCCCGCGACGACCGTGCGGTCGAGCGCAAGAAGGCCGGTCTCAAGAAGGCCCGCAAGGCTCCGCAGTACAGCAAGCGCTAAATCCGCGCCTGCCACTACGGCTCTCGTTCGCCCCGGCAGCACTCTCCGTGCTGCCGGGGCGTTCGTCTATCCACCCCCCAGTTACCACCCCGGTTATCCACCCCCGGTTAACCACCCCGTACTTTCAGGTTTTCGGAGGACAGACGTGGGACGACTCTTCGGCACGGACGGCGTGCGCGGTGTAGCCAACTCGGATCTGACGGCCGAGCTCGCGCTCGGACTGTCGGTCGCGGCGGCGCACGTACTCGCCGAGGCGGGGACCTTCGAGGGGCATCGGCCGACCGCCGTGGTCGGGCGTGACCCCCGGGCGTCGGGAGAGTTCCTTGAGGCCGCCGTCGTCGCGGGCCTCGCGAGCGCGGGCGTGGACGTCCTGCGGGTCGGTGTGCTGCCCACCCCGGCGGTGGCGTACCTCACCGGCGTGCTCGGCGCCGACCTCGGCGTGATGCTCTCCGCCAGCCACAACGCCATGCCGGACAACGGTGTCAAGTTCTTCGCGCGCGGCGGCCACAAGCTCGCCGACGAGCTGGAGGACCGCATCGAGTCGATCTACGAGCAGCACCGCACCGGCGCCCCGTGGGAGCGGCCGACCGGCGCCGGCGTGGGCCGCATCCGGTCCTACAGCGAGGGCTTCGACCGGTACGTAGCCCACCTCATCGGGGTGCTGCCCAACCGCCTCGACGGCCTGAAGGTGGTCCTGGACGAGGCGCACGGCGCGGCCGCCCGGGTCTCGCCCGAGGCGTTCACGCGGGCCGGCGCCGAGGTCGTCACGATCGGTGCCGAGCCGAACGGGCTCAACATCAACGACGGCTGCGGCTCGACCCACCTCGACCTCCTCAAGGCGGCCGTCGTGGAACACGGCGCCGACCTCGGCATCGCCCACGACGGCGACGCCGACCGCTGCCTGGCTGTGGACGCCGAGGGCAACGAGGTCGACGGCGACCAGATCCTCGCGGTGCTCGCGCTCGCCATGCGCGAGGCGGGCACCCTGCGCGGCAACACCGTCGTCGGCACCGTCATGTCCAACCTCGGCTTCAAGCTCGCCATGGAGAGCGAGGGCATCCAGCTCGTCCAGACCGGCGTCGGCGACCGCTACGTCCTGGAGTCGATGAAGGAGCACGGGTACGCGCTCGGCGGCGAGCAGTCCGGCCACGTGATCATCCTGGACCACGCGACCACCGGTGACGGCACGCTGACCGGTCTGATGCTGGCCGCCCGTCTCGCCGCGACCCGCCGCACCCTCGCCGACCTCGCCGGGGTCATGACGCGGCTGCCGCAGGTCCTGGTCAACGTCCCCGACGTCGACAAGTCCCGCGTCACCACCTGCGCCGAGCTGGGTGTCGCCGTCAACGAGGCCGAGCGCGAGCTGGGCGCCACCGGACGCGTGCTGCTGCGCCCCTCCGGCACCGAGCCGCTGGTCCGCGTGATGGTCGAGGCCGCCGACATCGAGCACGCCCGCTCGGTCGCCGGCCGCCTCGCCGACGTGGTCAAGTCGACGCTGGGCTAAGGCAGTTGACTCCTTGAGCCCTTGACTCCTTGCCGCCTGTCGCTACGGCAGGCGGCGCCTGCGCTGGCTCGCCCAGAGCGCTTTCTGGGCGAGCAGCGTGAGCGTGCCGGCCAGGACGATGCCGGCCAGGTTGGCGAGCAGCTGCCAGCTGGAACCCCAGGTCTGCCCGTAGTCCTGATAGCTGAACGCCATCGCGGCGTTGGCCGCCGCCGGGACCGTCGTCACCGAGATCGCGACGCCGATCAAAGCGCCGGACTTCGCCGAGGTGAGCGAGAGCGTGCCCGCGATGCCCGCGAGGAACGCCACCACGAACGACATCCAGTCGGGCCGGAAGATGAACGCCGTGTTCGGACGGGGTGCCTCGATCATCGACATGTCGAAGAGCCCGAGCACCTCCATCAGCCAGCCGAATCCGGCCGTGAGCAGCATCGCCGACGCGAAGCCCACGACCAGCGCGAGCAGCGAGTGCCCCACCAGGCGCGGCGCGCGCCGCACCAGCGCCGTGCAGATGCCGGCGAGCGGCCCGAACTCGGGGCCCACCGCCATCGCGCCCACGATGAGGATCGCGTTGTCGAGCATCACACCGCATGCGGCCAGCATCGTCGCGACGGCCAGGAACGCCACGTACGTGACCGAGAGCGTCGACTCCTCGTGCGTGGCGTCGGTGAGCGACTCCCACAGGACCGCGTCCGCGCCCTCGCCCGGCGCCTCGGCCTCGGCCTTGTCGGCCCGCTTCGAGATCGACAGTTCGATGTGATCGACGGCGATCGAGCCGTCGCGGTCGAGACCGAGGGCACGCAGCTCGGCGATGAGGGCGTCCCCGGCCTCGCGGGCCACGTCGCACAGCACGAGGTCGCCCACCGGATTGCGGGCCGCGCCCGGCAGCACCGCCAGGTGCGCGGTGCCGACCGTCGACTCCAGGGTGCGCACGACGTCGTCGGTGCGGTCGGCGGGCACGATCAGACGCAGGTGCAGCACGGTTCCTCGCGGGGTCGGAGCGTCAGAGCTTGCGCGTCAGAGCTTGCGCAGCGAGATCTTCTGGATCTTGTGGTCGGGGCCCTTGCGTACGACGAGCGTGGCCCGGCCGCGCGTGGGCGCCACATTCTCCACCAGATTGGGCCGGTTGATGGTCCGCCAGGTCGTCCGGGCGTAGTCCAGGGCCTCCTCCTCGGAGACCTGCGTGTACTTGCGGAAGTACGAGAACGGGTTCTGGAAGGCCGTCTCGCGCAGCTTGCGGAACCGGTTGAGGTACCAGGTCTCGATGTCCTCGGTGCGCGCGTCGACGTACACACTGAAGTCGAAGTAGTCCGCGAGGCCGACCCGGGTGCGGCCGTCCTGGCCGGGCAGCGCCGGTTGCAGGACGTTGAGTCCCTCCACGATGAGGATGTCGGGCCGGCGCACCACGAGCCGCTCGTCCGGCACGATGTCGTAGATGAGGTGGGAGTAGACGGGTGCGGTGACCTCGTCCTTGCCCGCCTTGATGTCCGCGACGAACCGGGTCAGCGCCCGGCGGTCGTACGACTCGGGGAACCCCTTGCGCGACATCAGGCCGCGCCGCTCCAGCTCGGCCATCGGGTACAGGAAGCCGTCGGTGGTGACCAGCTCGACCCGCGGGTGCTCGGGCCAGCGGGCCAGCAGCGCCTGGAGCAGGCGGGCCACCGTCGACTTGCCGACCGCCACCGAACCGGCGACCCCTATGACGAAGGGGGTGCCGCGCTGGGTGCCGTGCCCGTTGCCCGCGTCGCCCAGGAACGTGTTGAGGGTGCCGCGCAGATTGGCGGTCGCCTCCACGTACAGGTTGAGCAGGCGGGACAGCGGCAGGTAGATGTCGCGCACTTCGTCGAGGTCGATGACGTCGCCGAGCCCGCGCAGGCGCTCGACCTCATCGGCGGTCAGCGGCAGCGGCGTCTTCTCACGCAGCGCGCTCCACTCTGCGCGTGTCAGGTCCACATAGGGAGTCGCCTCCGGCTTGCGGTGGGCGCTCCGTGGCGGCGAAGTGATCACGCCTCCATTGTTGCGGCTGTATGACGTGCGTGGGGGGTGGGGTGGGTCACTTGCCGTAAGCCGCGAAAGGCGGACGAACCCTCGCGCCCGCCCCGGAGTGAGGGGGAAATGAGGGGTCACGGTCGTAGGCTGCCGCCATGTGCGGAATCGTGGGTTATGTGGGCGGGCAGTCGGCGCTGGACGTCGTGCTCGCGGGGCTGAAGCGGCTTGAGTACCGCGGATACGACTCGGCGGGCGTCGCGGTGCTCGCCGACGGCGGGCTCGCCGGGGCGAAGAAGGCCGGCAAGCTGATCAATCTGGAGAAGGCGCTCCTGGAGGCGCCGCTGCCCGCCGGGGCGACCGGCATCGGGCACACCCGGTGGGCCACGCACGGCGGCCCTACGGACGCCAACGCGCATCCGCACCTGGACAACGCGGGGCGGGTCGCCGTCGTGCACAACGGGATCATCGAGAACTTCGCCGCGCTGCGGGCCGAGCTCGCCGAGCGCGGTCACCAGCTGGAGTCCGAGACGGACACCGAGGTCGTCGCGCACCTCCTCGCCGAGGGCTACTCCTCCGCGCAGGACCTCGCGGAGGCCATGCGGCAGGTGTGCCGGCGCCTCGAAGGGGCGTTCACGCTGGTCGCGGTGCACGCGGACGAGCCGGACGTGGTGGTCGGCGCGCGGCGCAACTCGCCGCTCGTGGTGGGCGTCGGCGAGGGCGAGGCCTTCCTCGCCTCGGACGTCGCCGCATTCATCGCGCACACCCGCTCCGCGATCGAACTGGGCCAGGACCAGGTCGTCGAGCTGCGCCGGGACGGGGTCACGGTCACCGACTTCGACGGGGCGCCGGCCGAGACCCGGGCCTACCACGTCGACTGGGACGCCTCCGCCGCCGAGAAGGGCGGCTACGACTACTTCATGCTCAAGGAGATCGCCGAGCAGCCCAAGGCCGTCGCCGACACGCTGCTCGGCCGGATCGACGGGGCGGGCTCGCTCACCCTGGACGAGCTGCGCATCCCGCACGCGGTGCTGCGCGAGATCGACAAGGTCGTCATCGTGGCGTGCGGAACGGCGTACCACGCGGGCATGATCGCGAAGCTGGCCATCGAGCACTGGACGCGGATCCCCTGCGAGACGGAGCTGGCCAGCGAGTTCCGCTACCGCGACCCCATCCTCGACCAGCGCACCCTGGTCATCGCCATCTCGCAGTCCGGCGAGACGATGGACACCCTGATGGCGCTGCGGCACGCGCGCGAGCAGGGCGCGAAGGTGCTGGCGATCTGCAACACCAACGGCTCGACGATTCCGCGCGAGTCGGACGCGGTCCTCTACACGCACGCGGGTCCCGAGGTGGCGGTGGCCTCCACCAAGGCCTTCCTGACCCAGCTGGTGGCCTGCTACCTCGTCGCGCTCTACCTCGGCCAGGTGCGCGGCACCAAGTGGGGCGACGAGATCGGGGATGTCGTACGCGACCTCGCCGAGATCGCCACGGAGGTCGACCGCGTCCTCGAAACCATGGAGCCGGTACGGGAGTTGGCGCGCTCGCTCGCCGACAAGAACACGGTGCTCTTCCTCGGCCGGCACGTGGGCTACCCCGTCGCCCTCGAAGGCGCGCTCAAGCTCAAGGAGCTGGCGTACATGCACGCGGAGGGGTTCGCGGCGGGGGAGCTGAAGCATGGGCCGATCGCGCTGATCGAGCAGGACCTGCCGGTGGTCGTGGTGGTCCCCTCGCCGCGCGGACGCTCGGTGCTGCACGACAAGATCGTCTCCAACATCCAGGAGATCCGGGCGCGCGGGGCGCGGACCATCGTGATCGCGGAGGAGGGCGACCAGGCGGTCGTCCCGTACGCCGACCACCTCATCCGCATCCCGGCCACGCCCACGCTGCTCCAGCCGCTGGTGGCGACGGTTCCGCTCCAGGTCTTCGCCTGCGAGCTGGCGACGGCGCGCGGCAACGAGGTGGACCAGCCGCGGAACCTGGCGAAGTCCGTGACGGTGGAGTGAGCGCATGATTCAGGGAGGGGTCGAATGAGTAGGGGAGGGGTCGAGTGATCATCGGGGTCGGGATCGACGTGGCCGAGATCGAACGGTTCGGGGCGTCCATCGAGCGGACGCCCGCGATGCTCCAACGGCTTTTCGTGGAGAGCGAGTTGATACTCCCGGGCGGCGAGCGGCGCGGCGTCGCCTCGCTGGCCGTCCGCTTCGCCGCGAAGGAGGCCCTCGCGAAGGCGCTGGGCGCGCCGGCGGGGCTGCTGTGGACGGACGCGGAGGTGTACGTGGAGGGGAGCGGCCGGCCCCGGCTCCGCGTCCGCGGGTCCGTGGCGGCCCGGGCGGCTGAGCTGGGGGTTCGGCACTGGCATGTTTCGCTCAGCCATGACGCGGGGGTGGCGTCCGCGGTGGTGATTGCGGAGGGGTGAGGTCGCGTTGTGCGCGGGGTGCGCTCGCGTCCGGCGTGCCGCTTTCGCTTCCAGCACGGGCCGCGCCGGGACACCGCCCGCGCAGTTCCCCGCGCCCCTGGTAGGGCCCCCGGAGTCGACCGGCCGCGCCCGGTAGGGCACCCGGCACCGAGCGGATAGCCCGCGCCCACCGCGGCGGAGCCGCGCAAACGGCACAGCCCCGCGCCTCCAGTAGGGCCCCCGGAGCCGACCAGCCGCATCCAGTGGGGCACCGAGAGCCGACCAGCCGCCCCCAGTGGGGCACTGGGTGCCGAGCGGTTGCGCCCGCCGCGGCGGAGGCGGGGAGGTTGGAGGTGAGGCGGATTGGGGAAGGGTGGGCGGCATGCGTACTGCCTACCGCGTGGAAACCGTCCGCGCCGCCGAAGCCGAGCTCATGCACCGCCTCCCCGACGGCGCCCTCATGCAACGAGCAGCCGCCGGCCTCGCCGCGGCCTGCGCCGACATGCTCGGCCGGGTGTACGCGGCGAGGATCGTGCTGCTCGTCGGCAGCGGTGACAACGGCGGCGACACGCTGTACGCGGGGGCCCGCCTGGCCCGCCGCGGCGCCGCGGTCCACGCCGTGCTGCTCAGCCCCGACCGCGCCCACCCCGAGGGCCTCGCGGCGCTGGAACGGGCCGGCGGCCGGATCGCCGATGACCCGTTCGAGGTACTGGCCACCGCCGACCTCGTACTCGACGGCATCACCGGCATGGGCGGCCACGGCGGGCTGCGCCCCGACGCGGTGCCCGTTGCCCGGGCCGCTCGCGGCTCCGACGCGCTGGTCGTCGCCGTCGACCTGCCCAGCGGCGTGGACGCCGACACCGGCGAGGTGACGGGCGAGGCGCTGCGGGCGGATGCGACCGTCACGTTCGGGGCGTACAAGCCGGGCCTGCTCATCGACCCCGCGCGGGAGTACGCGGGGGCGGTGCGGCTGGTCCCGATCGGGCTCGACCTGCCGTCCGTGCCGGAGGTCGAGGCGCTCCAACACGCCGACGTGGCCGACCTGTTGCCCACCCCGGCCGGCGAGAGCGACAAGTACCGCAGGGGTGTCGTCGGGGTCGTCGCGGGGTCGGCCCGCTACCCGGGCGCGGCGGTGCTCGCGGTCGCCGGGGCGCTGCGGGGTGGCGCGGGTGCGGTGCGGTACGTCGGCCCCGGCGGGGACGCCGTACTCGCCCGCTTCCCCGAGACCCTGGTCTCGGACGGCTCGCCCGCGAAGGCCGGGCGGGTGCAGGCGTGGGTGGTCGGGCCGGGGCTCGGTGACGGCCCGGGCGTGGACGAGGTGCTCGCGTCGGACGTTCCGGTCCTGGTGGACGCGGATGGGCTGCGCGGGCTCGATCCCCGTACGGTACGGGCCCGGTCGGCGGCCACCCTGCTCACCCCGCACGCGGGCGAGGCGGCCGCGCTGCTCGGGGTCGCGCGCGAGCGGGTCGAGGCCGAACGGCTCGCGTCGGTACGGGAGTTGGCGGAGCAGTTCGGCGCGACGGTCCTTTTGAAGGGGTCGACCACGCTGGTCGCGGACGCGGGATGGCCGGTGCGGGCCAACGCGACGGGGACGCCGTGGCTGGCTACGGCGGGCAGCGGCGATGTGCTGTCGGGGCTCGCGGGGTCGCTGCTGGCGGCGGGCCTGTCCGGCCGGGATGCGGGGTCGGTGGCGGCCTATGTGCACGGGCTTGCTGGGCGGTGGGCGGCCCGGGATGCGCCCACGACGGCGTACGCGGTGGCCGAAGCGCTCCCGAACGCCTGGCGTTCCATCACCCAACCCCGGCCCACCTGACCCCCCGGGGGCTCCACCCCGGACCCCGCCTATCCCCTGAGGCCCGGGATGAAGCCATCCCCGGGGTGACATGTGCCGCGCGGCTTCCGCGACACGCCGGGGGTGAGGGGTTCTCTGAGGGAATGACAAAAGGACATTCACGTAGCAACCGCTACAGATGGGGCGCCTGTGGTCTCGCCCTGGCCGCCGCACTGACCCTGGGTGCCGCCCCTGCCCCCGGCGACCCCCCACCCCCGCCGAACCTCAGACCCGTCGCCCCCGCACCCCCAGCCCCACCCGCCCCCGGCAATCCCGCCCCCGGCACCGCCGCACCCAGCGACACCGACCCGGCCACCGGCAACTCCGCCCCCGGAGCCGAACCCACCGGCACCGAACCCGGCGGCACGGGCACCGAACCCGGCGGCACGGGCACCGGCAGCGCCCCTGCGCCCAGCGAAGCCCTCGTGCCCGGGGTTGTGTTTGAGGGGCAGGCTGGGCCGGTCGACACGCCGGACCAGGTGTTGCCGCCGCTCGTCTATCAGCCGGGCGCCGACGAGGACCGGGCCGAACCCGCAGAGGCGCCCGACGGCGCGTACCGGCTCGTCGAGTACGTACCGCGCAGCGAGCTCGCCGCCAAGCCGGGCAGCTGCACCACCAAGACCGGACCGCACCAGCGCCAGGTCGAGCACTGGCTCGGGCTCAAGGCGGACGGACGGCAGTCGCCCGCCGACTGCGCCGCGATCCGCAAGTTCCAGCAGGCGCAGGGCATCTCACCCACCATCGGCTTCGCCGGCCCCGTCACCTGGTCGCGGATGCAGTTCCTGTCCGCGCGCAAGAACCCCAACGCCGCCCACAAGTGCCCCGTGCGCAAGACACGGGTGGCCTGCGTCGACCTCGCGCGGCAGCTGATGTGGGTACAGACCGGCAGCAAGGTGACGTACGGTCCGGTGCCGATCCGCAGCGGGCGGGCCTCGCTGCCCACCCGGGGCGGCTGGCACAAGGTCTACTGGCGGCACAAGAACCACTGGTCGACGATCTACCACCAGTCCATGCCCTACGCCCAGTTCTTCGACGGCGGCCAGGCCTTCCACGCGATCTACCACAGCGTCTACACCACCGTCGGCAGCCAGGGCTGCGTCAACCTGACCCTCGCCGACGCGCGCAGCCTCTGGAACGCCCTGCGCACCGGCGACGCCGTCTATGTGTGGGGGCACCGCGAAGGCACCTGAGCGGGCCCAGGCCCGACCGGGAACGGGGTGTGTCCTGCGGCACAATCCGGGTCCTCGTGCGCTCTGAGAGACTTGGCGCGATGACCGCGATGACTCAATACCCCGCCGAGCGCGCCCGCGCCGAGATCGACCTGGGCGCGCTGCGTGCCAACGTCCGGACGCTGCGCGCCTGTTCACCCGGCGCGCAGCTCATGGCCGTGGTGAAGGCGGACGCCTACGGGCACGGCGCGCTGCCGTGCGCACGGGCCGCGCAGCAGGCCGGCGCCGCCTGGATCGGCACCGCCACCCCCGACGAGGCCCTCGCCCTGCGCGCGGCCGGCGTCGAGGGCCGGATGATGTGCTGGCTGTGGACGCCGGGCGGCCCCTGGCGCGAGGCGGTCGAGGCGGACATCGACGTCTCGGTGAGCGGGATGTGGGCGCTGCGCGAGGTCACCGAGGCGGCCCGCGCCGCCGGGCGCACGGCCAGGATCCAGCTCAAGGCCGACACCGGGCTCGGCCGCAACGGCTGCCAGCCCGCCGACTGGCCCGAACTGGTGCACGCGGCGCTCGCCGCCCCCGGGGTGAAGGTCACCGGCCTCTGGTCGCACTTCGCGTGCGCCGACGAGCCGGGCCACCCCTCGATCGCGGCCCAGCTCTCGGTCTTCCAGGAGATGACGGCGTACGCGGAGAAGGCGGGCGTCACCCCCGAGGTGCGCCACATCGCCAACTCCCCGGCCACCCTCACTCTGCCCGAGTCCCACTTCGACCTCGTCCGTACCGGTATCGCCATGTACGGCGTCTCTCCGTCGCCCGAGCTCGGCACCGCGCGGGAGCTCGGGCTGCGTCCCGTGATGACGCTCTCGGCGTCGGTCGCGCTGTCCAAGCACGTTCCGGCGGGTCACGGCGTCAGTTACGGGCACCAGTACGTCACCAGGAACGAGACGACCCTCGGTCTCGTCCCGCTCGGGTACGCCGACGGCATTCCGCGGCACGCCTCGGGGCGGGGGCCGGTTCTGGTGGGCGGAAAGGTGCGGACCGCGGCGGGCCGCGTTGCCATGGACCAGTTCGTGGTCGACCTTGAGGGGGACACGGTCGAGCCGGGCGCGCGGGCCGTGCTGTTCGGTCCGGGCGACCGGGGGGAGCCGACGGCCGAGGACTGGGCGCGGGCGGCGGACACCATCGCCTACGAGATCGTGACGCGCATCGGCGCGCGGGTTCCCCGCGTCTATGTGAACGAGCAGGTCGGCGAGCAGATGAACGAGCAGGTGAACGAGCGGACGGATGAGCGGACGGATGAGCAGGCGGCCGAGTCGGTCGACGCGTCCGCGGGTCCGTCGGCGGGCCGGGAAGAAGCGTAAGAGCGGCGACGAGCAGGAGCGGAGCGGCACGGTGAGCGAGACCAGCACGGGGGACGCCGTCGTATCCGCGGTGCAGGACGCCCAGTCGGCGGTGGGGAACTGGCGGCTGGCCTCGATCGCGGGCGCCGCGATAGGCGTGGTCGCGGCGGGCGCGGCGGCCGGCGTGGCGATAGAGCGGCTCACCGTCGGGCGCGGCATGCGCAGGAAGGCGCGGCTCGCCCTCGACGCGTCCGGACCGTACGGGTCCCTGCGGGGCACCCAGGGGCGGGCGGTCGCCGACGACGGAACGGTCCTGCACTACGAGACCGACGAGGCCGAGGCGGACGCGGGCGCCCATGGGCCGCGCAAGCGCCGGCTGTTCGGGCGCAAGGTGCCCGCCCCGGTCACCGTCGTGTTCTCGCACGGCTACTGCCTCAACCAGGACTCCTGGCACTTCCAGCGGGCCGCGCTGCGCGGTGTGGTGCGCACGGTGCACTGGGACCAGCGCAGCCACGGCCGCTCGGACCGCGGCAAGGCGCAGCGCGAGGGCGTGCCCGTCGACATCGGCCAACTGGGCCGCGACCTGAAGGCCGTCATCGACGCGGCGGCGCCCGAAGGCCCGCTCGTCCTGGTCGGCCACTCCATGGGCGGCATGACGATCATGGCCCTCGCCGATCAGTACCCCGAGCTGATCCGTGACCGGGTCGTGGGCGTCGCCTTCGTGGGTACGTCCTCGGGCAAGCTCGGCGAGGTCAACTACGGGCTACCGGTCGCCGGGGTCAACGCGGTGCGGCGGGTGCTGCCGGGCGTGCTGAAGGCGCTGGGCTCGCAGGCCGAGCTGGTGGAGCGGGGGCGACGGGCCACGGCCGACCTGTTCGCGGGCATGATCAAGCGCTACTCGTTCTCCTCGAAGGACGTCGACCCGGCGATCGCCCGGTTCGCCGAGCGGATGATCGAGAGCACCCCGATCGACGTGGTCGCGGAGTTCTACCCGGCCTTCTCCGACCACGACAAGACGGCGGCGCTCGCGATCTTCGCGGAGGTCCCCGCCCTGATCCTGGCCGGTGACCGCGACCTGGTCACGCCCAGCTCGCACAGCGAGGCCATCGCGGATCTGCTGCCCGACGCCGAGCTCGTCATCGTGCCCGACGGCGGGCACCTGGTGATGCTGGAGCACCCCGAGACGGTCACCGACCGTCTCGCCGACCTGCTGGCCCGGGTCGGGGCGGTGCCGCAGGCCGCTAACGTTGGGACGTATGGAAGCACCGCACAGCAGCCCGGCGGCTGACGCCGGCACCCGCCTGACCCTCGACTCCCCTTCCGAAATGCAGGAGTTGGGGCGCCGCATCGCCAAACTGCTCCGCCCCGGCGACCTCGTGATGCTCACCGGGGAGCTCGGCGCGGGCAAGACGACCCTGACCCGCGGTCTCGGCGAGGGCCTCGGTGTCCGGGGCGCCGTGACCTCGCCCACCTTCGTCATCGCCCGGGTCCACCCCTCGTTGGTCGGCGGCCCGGCCCTGGTGCACGTGGACGCGTACCGGCTGGGCGGGGGGCTCGACGAGATGGAGGACCTCGACCTCGACGTGGAGCTGCCCGAGTCCGTGGTGGTCGTCGAATGGGGCGAGGGCAAGGTCGAGGAGCTCTCCGACGACCGGCTCCAGGTGCTCATCGACCGGGCCGTGGGCGCGAGCGACGACGACCGCAGGACGGTGACCGTCACCGGAATCGGCGCCCGCTGGGCGGGCGCCGGAGTCGAGAACCTCTGAGGCGGCGATCGGGAACCGCTGAGGCGGCGATCGGGAACCGCTGAGGCGGCGATCGGGCACGGCTCGAGCGCGCCGTACGTTCCGACAAGACGTCGGCAAAATGTTGCGCCGGTCGTACCGGGCGTGGTCACATGGAGGAAGAGACCTGGTTAGGTCTACCTAACCGCGCCTTCTTCCGCAGCCTCAGGAGGCCGCCATGACCGTGCCGGAACGCGAAGCGAAGCCACCGGCCCCGCGGGGCGTCCCGGCGCCGTCCGGGGTGTCGATACACGATCTGCTCGCCTCGTGCGCCGCGGCGAGCGCCGTGTCGACCCCGCCGCGCGAGAGCACCCCGTCCGACGACGACGAGAGTGAAGCCCGCCGGGACGCCGCGTAGTCCTGTCGAGTGATGTATGCCGGGCGGAGATCCGGCCCGGTGGACCGGGGAGCCCACCGGTCCGGCGGCTCGCAGAGCCAGCCGGGGGGTGACTGTGGAGGCCGCCGGGGTGATGGCGGAGCCTGCCGGGCGTGGCTGCGGAGCCCGCCGGGGGGTGACGTCGGCGTCCGGCGGAGCCTGGCGGGGGGTGGTGGTGGCGCCCGTTACGGGACGACGACGACCTTCGAGTTGTGCGTCGCGAACGCCCACATCGCGTCGCCGTCCGCCCGCTTCATACGGATCCCGCCGGTCTTCTTCTCCGTCTTGGGGCTCGACATCGAGTCGTTGACGGCGGCGCTGAAGCCGACCACCACGTTCTTGGCCGTCGTGAACACCACGACGTGCTCGATGGCCACCCCGTCCGAGCCCGTGGTGTGCCCGGTCCGCGAGGTCACGATGTAGGTGCCCGGCTTCGGGCTGACCGCGGACGGTACGACCGCGAAGGTCCGCGGGGTCTTGGCGACGCCCGCCAGCCACACCCGCTTGGCGCCCAGCGAGTACACGACCCGCACGCCGGTGCCCGAGTTGGCCGGAAGCGACAGGTCCGGCCTGCTCGCGGGGGAGCCCGCGGGCGGCGCGTTCGACGGCTTGGCCGACGCCGACGCGCTGCTGCTGGGGGCCGCCAGGTCGGCGGCGGGCGGCGCGCTCGCCGAAGCCTGGTAGGCGAGGAAGCCGACCACCGCGAGAGCGGCCGCGGTGAGCCCGGCCACGAATCCCGTGCTGCTCCTTGCCACCTGGGCTTCCCCTTTCGTACGTACGTGCATGTCTACGGTCATACCTGCGGCTGACGGTAGCAGCAGGTGACGGCTCGGGCGGGACGCCGTGCCCCCGCCGCCGTGGTCGTAGGCTGTTCGCGTGCTCTTGCTCGCCGTTGATACCGCCACCCCCGCCGTCACCGTCGCCCTGCACGACGGCACCTCCGTCGTCGCCGAGGCCCGCCAGGTCGACGCCCGCCGGCACGGGGAGCTGCTGCTGCCCGCCGTCGACCGGGTGCTCGCCGAGGCCGGCCTCGACCTCGCCGCCGTGACGGACCTCGTCGTCGGGGTCGGCCCCGGCCCCTACACCGGACTGCGTGTCGGCCTGGTCACCGCCGCGACCTTCGGCTCTGTGCTCGGCGTGCCCGTCCACGGTCTGTGCACCCTGGACGGACTCGCCTACGCCTCCGGCATCGAGGAGCCGTTCGTGGTCGCCACGGACGCCCGCCGCAAGGAGGTCTACTGGGCCCGCTACGACGACTTCCGCACCCGCGCGGGCGACCCCGGCGTCGACCGGCCCGCCGACATCGCCGACGAGCTGAGCGGACTGCCCGTCGTCGGCCAGGGCGCGGTGCTCTACCCCGAGGCGTTCCCCAAGGCGCTCGGTCCCGAGCATCAGTCGGCGGGCGCGCTCGCCTCGCTCGCCGCCGAGAAGCTCGCCGAAGGCTCGCCCTTCCTGCCGCCGACACCCCTGTACCTGCGCCGCCCGGACGCGCAGGTCCCCAAGAACTACAAGGTGGTCACCCCCCGGTGACCGAGGCCGTGCTGCGCGAGATGCGCTGGTGGGACATCCCGCCCGTGCTCGACCTCGAACACGAGCTGTTCCCCGAGGACGCCTGGTCGGAGGGGATGTTCTGGTCCGAGCTCGCGCACGCGCGCGGCCCGGGCGCCACCCGCCGCTACGTCGTCGCCGAGACCTTCGACGACGGACGGCCGCGGCTCGTGGGGTACGCGGGGCTCGCCGCCGCCGGTGACCTCGCCGACGTCCAGACCATCGCCGCCGCCCGCGACCAGTGGGGCACCGGGCTCGGGGCCCGCCTCCTGACCGACCTCCTCAAGCACGCCACCGCCTTCGAGTGCGACGAGGTCCTGCTCGAAGTACGCGTGGACAACACCCGGGCCCAGAAGCTGTACGAGCGCTTCGGCTTCGAGCCCATCGGCTTCCGGCGCGGCTACTACCAGCCGGGCAACGTCGATGCGCTCGTGATGCGACTGACCGTCCAGGAATACGTCCAAGGAACAGAAGAGACTGACTGATGGCTGACGAACCGCTCGTACTGGGCATCGAGACCTCCTGCGACGAGACCGGCGTCGGCATCGTGCGCGGGACGACGCTGCTCGCCGATGCCGTGGCCTCCAGCGTGGACACGCACGCCAGGTTCGGCGGCGTGGTCCCCGAGATCGCCTCGCGGGCCCACCTCGAAGCGATGGTGCCGACCATCGAGCGCGCCCTGAAGACTGCCGGGATCTCCGCGCGTGACCTCGACGGCATCGCCGTCACCGCCGGGCCCGGGCTCGCGGGCGCGCTGCTCGTCGGCGTCTCGGCCGCCAAGGCGTACGCGTACGCCCTGAACAAACCGCTCTACGGCGTCAATCACCTCGCCTCGCACATCTGCGTCGACCAGCTGGAGCACGGGCCGCTGCCCGAGCCGACGATGGCGCTCCTCGTCTCCGGCGGCCACTCCTCGCTGCTGCTCGCCCCCGACATCACCGCCGACGTGCGCCCGCTCGGCGCCACCATCGACGACGCGGCGGGCGAGGCCTTCGACAAGATCGCCCGGGTGCTCGACCTCGGTTTCCCCGGCGGACCGGTCATCGACCGGCTCGCGCGCGAGGGCGACCCGAAGGCGATCGCGTTCCCGCGCGGCCTCACCGGCTCGCGCGACCCGCTGTACGACTTCTCCTTCTCCGGCCTGAAGACCGCCGTGGCCCGCTGGATCGAGGCCAAGCGCAAGGCGGGCGAGGAGGTGCCGGTGCGCGATGTGGCCGCGTCCTTCCAGGAGGCCGTGGTGGACGTGCTGACCCGTAAGGCCGTACGGGCCTGCAAGGACGAGGGCGTCGACCATCTGATGATCGGCGGCGGCGTCGCCGCCAACTCCCGGCTGCGCGCGCTCGCCCAGGAACGCTGCGAGCGGGCCGGGATCCGGCTGCGGGTGCCGCGCCCCGGCCTGTGCACCGACAACGGCGCGATGGTCGCCGCGCTCGGCGCCGAGATGGTGGCCAGGAACCGGCCCGCCTCCGACCTGGAGCTCTCCGCGGACTCCTCCCTTCCGGTGACCGAACCGCACGTACCGGGCGAGGCACACGCCCAGGCGCACGGCCACGGCCACGGCCACTCACACGACCACGACCACGACCACGACCACGTGCACGAGGTCAGCAAGAAGAACCTGTACTCATGACCGTCGCGCTGATGTGGGAGGCCCGGGCGGCCGAGGGGCGGGGTGCCGAGCTCCTCGCCTGGGTACGGGGCCGGCCCGCCGCCGGTTCGCCGTCGCGCCGCGAGATCCTGCGCGCGCCCGGCGACCGGGTCCTCGTCATCACCTGGTGGGACGCGCCCTACGACGCCGAGCTGCCCGAACTCCCGGACCCGGACGGGGAGTTGGTGGCCCGTCCGGTGCACCGCTGGCGGTTCGAGGCGGTCGGCCCAGCGGAGGACGTTGCTCCGGCCGATCAGATCTGATCATCGCCTGGCCGTCATTTGCTCGCTTCAGGCAACCCCGTGACCTTTTCTGGCATCAAGCTATAGGTGGCTGATGACAGAAACGGGCGGTATGTGGACATGGGTTGGCTCGTACGCAAGAAGGCGGTCGGCGCGGCGCTCTTCGGTCTGCTGATGGTCGCGGGCTGCTCGTCCGGCGGCGATTCGGGCGGCACTCCCTCCGCGTCCACCCCCGCCGGCAACGGCAGTGGTACGCCCACGAAGGCGTCCCAGGGCGACGACGCGGCCGCCACCGAGGCCGCGTACCGCAAGTGGGGGCTGAAGCCCTTCGCGGCGCCGCCCACCCCGCCGACCGAGAAGCCGGTGCAGGGGAAGCCGGGGGAGGTGCCGGTGGTGAGTGACATCCCCACCAAGGAGAAGATCGTCTTCGTGACGTTCGACGACGGCGCCGAAAAGGACCCGAAGTTCGTCGAGATGATGCGGGACTTGAAGATCCCCTTCACGATGTTCCTGACCGACGACATCATCCGCGCCGATTACGGCTACTTCAAACCGTTGCAGGGGCTCGGCAATTCCATAGAGAACCACACGCTCTCGCACCCCAATCTGCGCACGCTCGGCGAGGCCGCGCAGAAGAACGAGATATGCACCCAGGAGAAGAAACTGGGCAAGGAGTACGGAAAGGAACCCGGACTCTTCCGGCCCCCGTACGGCAATTGGAACGAGAACACGCGCACGGCCGCCAAGTCCTGTGACATCCGGGCGATGGTGCTGTGGCGCGAGTCGATGCAGATCACCAACATGCAGTACCAGCGCGGCGACAAAAAGCTGCACCCCGGTGACATCATCCTGGCGCACTTCCGCGGCCCCAAGGAGCTCAAGGGCACGTCGATGACGCAGATGACCGCGAACATGCTGCGCCACATACAGGAACAGGGCTTCACGGTGGCCCGCCTGGAGGACTACGTCTAGAGCGGGCTGCGTCCGGAGCAGGCTATGTCTGGAGCAGGCCGCGTCCCGAGCGGGCTGCATCTGGCGAAGGCTGCGTTCAGCGAAGGCTGCGTCCGGCGAGGACTGCACCCCCGGAGCGGACAACAGAAAAGCGAGGAGCACGTGCTCTCCTCGCCACTATCAAGATATAGCGCACTGGGGGGCTTGCGGCAAGGCCCCCATCGTGCCGCAGAATCACTGGCCTCGGGCCAGTACCTGCGGAAATGGGAGCTTCACGAAGTGCGTGGGCAGTTGTCGGTTTCTGAATTCTCCAGCGCGTTCGACCTTCCCGACCGTCTTGCCGCCAAGGCCGATCCTGCGCTGATCGAAGGCGATGAGCGGCATTTCGCCGCCATCGCCCGCACCCTCGACCAGACGATCACCGAACTCTCCGGCCGGCTCGACGAGTTGCGCCGGGCGCCCGGCGGCATCGGCCGCGCCGCCATGGACCGCGACATCGAGGTCCACCAGCTCACCGGCCGGCTGCGCACCCTGCGCCGCTTCGGCCTCGACCTGTGCCTCGGGCACATCGTCGCCGAAGGCGACTGCGAACCCCTCTACATCGGCCGGCTCGGCCTCACCGACAGCGAGGGCCGCAGGCTCCTCGTCGACTGGCGCTCACCCGCCGCCGAGCCGTTCTTCGCGGCGACCCACGCCGGTCCCATGGGCCTGGCGAGCCGTCGCCGATACCGCTGGACGCGCGGCCGGATCAGCGACTACTGGGACGAGGTGTTCAGCGCCGACGGGCTCGAAGGGCATGCCGCCCTCGACGACCAGTCCGCGTTCATCGCGAGCCTCGGCACCAACCGTTCGGCCCGCATGCGCGACGTGCTCTCCACCATCCAGGCCGACCAGGACGCCATCATCCGCGCCGGCTCACGCGGCGCGCTCGTCGTCGACGGCGGCCCCGGCACCGGCAAGACCGTCGTCGCCCTGCACCGCTCCGCCTATCTGCTCTACTCCGATCCGCGCCTGGGCCACCGGCGCGGCGGCGTCCTCTTCGTCGGCCCGCACCGCCCCTACCTGGACTACGTCGCCGACGTCCTGCCGAGCCTCGGCGAGGAGGGCGTACAGACGTGTGTCCTGCGCGACCTGGTCGCCGAGGGGGCCGACGCCAAGGAGGAGGGCGACCCGGAGGGGGCCCGCCTCAAGGCGTCCGCCGACATGGTGCGGGCCGTCGAGAAGGCCGTCGCCTTCTACGAGGAGCCGCCCACCGCGGCCATGACCGTCACCACCCCCTGGGCCGACCTCCGGCTCACCCCCGACGACTGGGCCGAGGCGTTCGCGGCGCCCGGCCCCGGCACCCCGCACAACGAGGGGCGCGAACTGGTCCGGGAGGCGCTCGTCACGATCCTGCTCGACCAGTACGACGGCGACGACGTCACGCCCGCCGAATTCCGCACGGCGCTGCACCGGGACCCGGAGCTCGCCGAGACCCTCCACAGCGCGTGGCCGCTTCTGGAGGCGGCCGATCTGGTCGGCGACCTGTGGTCGGTCCCCGCCTACCTGCGGATGTGCGCGCCCTGGCTCGGCCCCGACGACGTACGCCGGCTGCGGCGCACCGACGCGCAGGCCTGGACCGTGTCCGACCTGCCGCTCCTGGACGCCGCACGGCAGCGGCTCGGCGACCCGGAGGCCGAGCGGCGCAGGCGGCGGCACGAGGCGGTGGTCGCCGCCGAGCGCGAGCGGATGTCCGGGGTCATCGACGAGATCATCTCGGCGTCCAATTTCCAATCCGCCGGCGACGAGAGCGAGGGCGCGCTGCGGATGCTGCGCGGCAAGGACCTCCAGGACACCCTGATCGACGAGAGCGCCCTGCCCACCGCCGAGCCCGACCTGCTCGCCGGTCCGTTCGCGCACATCGTCGTGGACGAGGCGCAGGAGCTCACCGACGCGGAGTGGCAGATGCTGCTGCTGCGCTGCCCCTCGCGCAGTTTCACCATCGTCGGGGACCGCGCGCAGGCCCGGCACGGGTTCACCGAGTCGTGGCGGGAACGCCTGGAACGGATCGGGCTCGACCGGGCCGAGGTGGCCTCGCTCGGCATCAACTACCGCACCCCGCTAGAGGTGATGGAGCAGGCCGAGCCGGTCATCCGGGCCGCGCTGCCCGATGCCAACGTGCCGGCCTCCGTCCGCAGCAGCGGCGTCCCGGTGGCGTACGGGTCCGTAGCGGAGCTGGACGCGGTCCTGGAGGACTGGCTCGCCGCGCACGCGGACGGGATCGCCTGCGTGATCGGACACCCCGGCTTCCGTGCCACGCCCCGGGTGCGTTCACTGAGCCCCGAGCTGTCCAAGGGGCTCGAATTCGACCTGGTGGTCCTCGTCGACCCGGAGGAGTTCGGGACCGGCATCGAGGGGGCCGTGGACCGCTATGTCGCGATGACCAGGGCGACGCAGCGGCTCGTGGTCCTGTCGTCCTGACCGGCGCGTCGGCCGGCCGGCGGGAATCCGGAAATATTTTGCGGGGTGGTGTCGATCCGGGCGGCTCCCGTTCGACGTAGGAGTGAGAAGCGGGAAACCCGCACCACGTACCCCGCACGCAGCCACGCACTGCGGCGCACAGAACGGAGACCGGCCATGCCGCGCTACCTGACGATGGTCCGTATCGACGAGAACAACGCCCCCGAAGGCGGTCCCAGCCCCGAGCTCATGCAGCGGATGGGCGACCTGATCGAGGAGATGACCAAGGCCGGGGTCCTGCTGGACACCGCCGGACTCACCCCGACCGCCGAGGGCACCCGGGTCCGCTGGAACGGCGGCGAACTGACCGTCACGGACGGCCCGTTCACGGAGTCGAAGGAGGTCGTGGGGGGTTACGCGATCATCCAGGCCAAGGACAAGGCGGAGGCGCTGGAGTGGGCCAAGCGGTTCCTCCAGGTCCACGAGGCGGAGTGGGACGTCACCTCGGAGGTGCGCGAGATCGTGGCGGGCTAGGGTCCGCCGGACAGGCTGAGCCCGTGCGGGTCACCGGGGGCCATGGGTTGCCGTCCGGTGACCGCGGTGATCTGCTGGTACGGCCGGTTCATGGCGAGGACGGTGTTTCCCGGCCGTACCGCGATGAGTTCCGTGTGCGGGGCCGGTCTACCCGTTGAAGCCGCCCACAAGAGGACCGGCAACGCCCAGGAGGCCGACGATGACCGCGAAGATCACCCGGAAGATCACCCCGTTCCTCTGGTTCGACAGCCAGGCGGAGGACGCCGCCAACCACTACATCTCCGTCTTCGGCGGTGACTCGCACATCGTGGGGATCACCCACTACGCCGCTTCCGGGCCGGGCGAGACCGGCTCGGTCATGACCGTCGAATTCGTCCTCGCCGACCAGCACTTCACCGCCCTCAACGGCGGTCCGCAGTTCACCTTCACCGAGGCGATCTCGCTCTCGGTGGCTTGCGAGGACCAGGAGGAGATCGACCGGTTCTGGACGCGGCTCGGTGAGGGCGGCGAGGAGGGCCCCTGCGGATGGCTGAAGGACAAGTACGGCCTGTCCTGGCAGATCGTCCCCGCCGAACTGCCCGAGCTGCTCGGCTCCGGCGCGGAGAAGTCCGACCGGGTCATGGCGGCGGTCATGGGCATGAAGAAGCTCGACCTCCAGACGCTGCGGGATGCGTGAGGGGGGCGCGGGCGCGGTATGGACCGTGGCTGAAGCGCGGGCGCGGTATGGACCGTGGCTGAAGCGCGGGCGCGCGAGTGGCTGAACCGCCGTGCCGCGCCGGGCGGATGGAAGGGTTTCGGTCGACTGTTGTGAACATGGCGGAGGGCGGCCACCGCAGGCGGGGGCACCCCGGATAATCTCTGGCGCATGCCATCCAGTTCGTCGCTCCCGCCTTCTCCGCCGCCGGTCGAGATACGTGCCTGGCGCGACCGCAACGCGCTGCTCGCCGACCGGGCACAGGCTCTGGAGACGCTGGTCAAGGGGTACTTGGGGGCAGGGCGGCTCGGGCTGCTCTGGCTGTGGGCTGCGCTCTTCGCGCTGGGCTGGTCGCTGGTCGGCGTGGCGCTCACCTCGCTCACCGACATCCTCAGCGCGATCGTGGGCGGCCTTCTGCTGCTGCTCGGCGTGGGCGTGATGATCCCCGCCGGACTTGCCGTGGGGTTCGGTCTGCGCAAGGACCGGCGGATACGGGAACTGCTGTGGCAGTGGGCCGAGTTGGACCGTGATCCGGTGCTCGACCGCAATCTGCGCAGGCCCGTCCTCAGCCTGGCCTGGCTAATACCGTCGGTGCTGCTCTGCGGGGCGGGCCTCGCGGCCTGTCTGCTGGTGCCCGCGACCGCCGTGCCGGGCCACGACACGTACGCCCTCATCGTGTACGGCATGGGGCTCGGTCTGATCAGCTGGCTCACCGGGCTTGTCGGCGTGGCGAAGGCGGCGGCGTACCGGCGCTGGGCGCAGCGCTCCCTGGCGGGGGCGGGGGCGGGGTCGCGCTGAACCCCGCGTCCTATCCTGGGGTGCGCGGCGTCATACGGTGACGCGGCCCCGGGGGGAGGACGGTCGTCATGGCCTGGTACTGGTGGATCCTGATCGTGTTCTGGATGGGCGGCTTCGGCTGGGCGATCGACAACGCCCGGACGGCGCTGCGGACGCGGCACGAGCGGAAGATGGAGCGGCTGGAGGCGGCGAAGCGGGAGCGGCTCGCCGTGGAGGCCGCGCACAAGCCGCCGGAGCCGGTGTGCGGGTGCACGCATCACTTGGCCAAGCATGACAAGGGGGGTAAGTGTCATGAGCGGGTTGAGGTTCCGGTCGCCTGGGACGAGAACAAGAAGCCGCTGCGGTTTGAAGCGGGGCGGTGCAACTGTCAGCAGTATGTGGGGCCTCAGCCCCTCGCCCAGATCTACGCGGAAGACCTGACGGACCTGGGCTGACCCCAGGGTGTCCCCCTGGCACCTCGGCGCGCCATTTCGGCGTGCGGGCCGTGGGTGGCTGGTCGCGCAGTTCCCCGCGTCCCTGACTGCTCGATGGCGGGCCGCATGGGCATCTTCAGCCTGTCCGGCGTTTGAGGACGAGCGCCTTTCGGGCGCGAACGGGGTCTGGGGCGGAGCCCCAGGGGCCCGGCCTTCGAGTGCAGACCGTGCTG
>NZ_JBEZKW010000073.1:0-31177 GCF_040651795.1 Streptomyces sp. NPDC048361 | reverse complement strand
CGCGCGGGGGGGTGTTTCCCCCCCCCGGCGCCGGGGGGGGCGCGGGGGTGTGGTTCAGGACGTCAGCGTCAGGGGGCGGGCCGGGGTGTGGTTCAGGACCGCAGTGTCGGGCGGCGGGGTGGGGTGACGCCGCCGGCGACCGCGCGTTGTCTCGGCGCGGCCGTTCCCGTCCAGCAGGTGCCTCTTCTCGCGAGGAGGCGGCGCAGCCACAGCTCCGTCGAGATGAGGTCGGCCAGGCCGTCGAGGGGCACGGGTTCGCCTGCGGCCGCCGCCCTGACCGCCTTGCGTACGGTGCGGGCCTCGATCAGGCCGGCGTCGGCGAGCAGCGGCGCGTCGAAGAGGGAGACCAGTGGGTCGGCCGACTGGCGCAGGCCCGCGCGGGAGGCGGCCGCCGAGGACGCGTGGGAGGGGGCGCCCCAGCCGGCGGGCAGGTCGCGGACCCCGGACGCCGAGAGCACCGTACGCAGGATGTCGGCGCGGGCGCCGGGCTGGACGCGCAGGGACTCCGGCAGGGCGCGGCAGGCGCGGACGACCTGGTTGTCGAGGAAGGGGGCGTGCAGGCGCTGGCTGCGTACCTCGGCGGCCTGTTCGAGGATGCGGTGGTCGGACGCGTACCGGGCGAGGGCGGCCGACGCGCGGGCCTCGCCGGGGCGTTGCGAGGGGGCGGGGCGGGTCGCCGACGCCATCAACCGCACCGATACGTCCGCGAGCGCCTCCCCGGTGAGCCAGCGGGCCGCCGGGCCCGGGCGGGTCCACGACAGGGCGGCCAGGGAGATCGACAGGGGACTCGTCGCGTCGTCGAAGCGGGGCTCGCGCAGGGCGTCCGCGGCCGATTCGATGCCGGTGCGGTACGGGGTGCGGGCGAGGCGGCGGGCCGCGCGGTAGACGGTGAGCGGGACGAAGAGGGAGTTGGCCGAGGGGCCGCCCGCCTTGGCGAGGGCGGTCGCGGGCCGGAGCAGATGGCGTCGCTGACGGTCCATCAGCAGGTCGGCGAGGCGCGCCGGATGGGCGTCGAGGACCTGGCGCGCGCCGCTGCCGGTGAAGTGGTCGGCGCTGCCCGACAGGAGGCGTCTGCGGTGGCGCGGGGCCGCGACGAGGGAGGGACCCGGTTCGTCGGTGAGCGGGCCTTCGAGGTCGGCGTAGGGCAGGGACTCCTCGCCGCCCGTCACCACCACGTGGTGCAGGCGGGGGTTGGCGGCGATCGCGCCCGCCCGTTCCAGTTCGGTGCGGCGGCCGGGCACGGTGAGGTCGTTGAAGGTGACGGCGAGCAGCCGTTCGCCCGCGCCGGTGCCGTGGCCGAGGACGGTGCCGGGGACGCCGGGCAGGCCGGCCGCGAGCAGGGCGAGCGTGGCGGAGGCGGGGCCTCCGGAGAGGTCGGCCCCTATGCCGGGGGCGGGGCCGCCGCGGGCCGCGCGCCGCTCGGCGGGGCCCATGCCGGGGACCGGGCCGGGGTCGGGCGGCAGGGTCTCGGGGGCGTGCCGGGGCGCGGTGAGGCGGGCTCGTACCGCGCCGACGAGGGCGTCGCGCACCCCGTCCACGGCTGCGGCGGGCGGCAGTTGGGGCGCGGCCACCGCGAGCGAGGCGAACGGTTCGTACCCGGTGATCTCGCGCGAGCCCTCCCGCAGGACGAGGGCGTGGCCGGGAGGGATGCGGCGTACGCCCGCGTAGGGCGTGGAGTCGCCGAGCGCCTCGGGCACGTCGGGGCAGGCGAGCAGGGCGGCGAGGTGACCGATGTCGAGCTGGGCCTCGATGAGGTCGGCGAGCGGAAGTGCCGCCGTGCCGTAGGCCGTTCCGCCGGCCCAGGGGGTGTAGAAGACGGGCCGGGCGCCGGCCAGGTCGCCGACGACCGTGATGCGGCGGGCGACTTGGGCGACGGCGGTGTAGCTGCCGGGCCAGGCGGAGAGGTGGCGCAGGGCGCCGCCGCGCGCGGCGAAGAGGCCGACCTTGAGTTCCTCGTCGGTGGCGGCGCAGCAGCCGAGGACGGCGAGGCGGGTGTCGGTGCCGACGCTGACCGTACGGATCTCGTCGGGCCGCCAGTCGCCGACGGCCCACAGCGGATCCGGGTCGCCCCACAGGAGTTGGGCCCCGACCGGGTGGACGGTACGGCCCTCGTCGGGCTCACCGACGGCGCCCGCCGAGCCGTAGCGGCCAGTGCCGTCGGAGCCGGTGCCGTAGGGGCCGGTGCCGTCCGAACCAGTGCCGTAGGCGCCGCCCGCGCCGTAGGAGCCCGTGCGGAAGCTTGCGGCGACGCTGCTCCACCCCACCAACCATCGCATCGCGCCTCCACAGGCTGTGGACAACTCGTGGACAACCCCGGGTCGGATCCTATTCTGACGATCCGTCAGAACGTATCGCGACAGCATCCCGTCAGGGCGCGCCCCACGGATCCGGGGAGGCCGGGACCCCATGCTGCCACGACAACCGCGCCCACGACGGGCTACGGGGGACGGGCACGACAAGTGAACGCACGTCGGGGGTGGCCGATTGGCATCGTTCCCGGGACGTACGGGACAGGTGCGCGGTGATCGCCCAGGTCCTCACAACCCCGGGAACAGGGGGCGATATTCAGCCATTCTCACGGGGCGAGGCTGCCGCCTCAGCCGTCTCCGGGAGCCCACAACACACAGTCCGGGAGGCGCTGTTCGCCTCCCGGACCGGTCCGCCGCCCGCGGGGATTGAGGCGGCGGTGTCCCCCAGCCCGCTGGATCCACGCAGCGGGCCGACCCACGCACCACACATGGAAGCGTCCGGCCGGGGGACCGGCGAGAGCGCACGGCCGGGCGCACGGCCACACGCCAGGAGCGCGGCGGCGGCCACCGCGACCGCACCCCCGGCGCAACGGACCGCTGCCCGAGCCGCGCACGCGGACGCCGGCGCCCGACCGTACGGAAAACAATCTCGCCATAGGGAAGACCACCCCTTAACGGTAGGGATGCGGCGAACTACGCTGTGTTTACTGCTGTTCCTCACGGGTGGCATATTCCCGAGGGCTCGGCCACATGCTTTTGCGGCCGACGAACCGGACACCACACCGCCCGGGGGAACGCCGTCTGTGTCGAGGGGTGGCTCATGTCCAGGGAGCAACGCGGGCCGAACGAGAAGCTCGGCACCGTTCTCGCCCTCGCGGGAATCAGCAACGCGGGCCTCGCCCGCCGGGTCAACGACCTCGGCGCGCAGCGGGGCCTGACCCTTCGCTATGACAAGACCTCCGTGGCCCGGTGGGTCTCCAAGGGCATGGTGCCCCAGGGCGCCGCGCCCCACCTCATAGCGGCGGCGATCGGCGCCAAGCTGGGCCGGCCCGTCCCGCTGCACGAAATCGGCCTGGCGGACGCGGACCCCGCCCCGGAGGTGGGGCTCGCCTTCCCGCGCGACGTTTCGGAGGCGGTGCGCTCGGCGACCGACCTGTACCGGCTGGATCTGGCCGGGCGGCGCGCCGGCGGCGGCATCTGGCAGTCCCTCGCGGGCTCCTTCGCGGTCAGCGCCTACGCCACACCCGCCTCCCGCTGGCTCATCACACCGGCCGACTCCTCGGTGGCCCGCTCCACCGACCTGAGCGACCTGCCACCGCTGAAAGTCGGCCACAGCGACGTGGCCAAGCTCCGCGAGGCCGCCGAGGACGCCCGCCGCTGGGACTCCAAGTACGGCGGCGGCGACTGGCGTTCGTCCATGGTGCCCGAGTGCTTACGCGTCGACGCGGCCCCGCTGCTGCTCGGCTCCTACAGCGACGAGGTGGGGCGCGCCCTGTTCGGCGCGACCGCCGAGCTGACCCGGCTCGCCGGCTGGATGGCCTTCGACACCGGCCAGCAGGAGGCCGCGCAGCGCTACTACATCCAGGCGCTGCGGCTCGCGCGCGCCGCAGCCGACGTGCCACTCGGCGGCTACGTCCTGGCCTCGATGTCGCTCCAGGCCACCTACCGGGGCTTCGCCGACGAGGGCGTCGACCTCGCGCAGGCCGCCGTCGAGCGCAACCGCGGGCTCGCCACCGCCCGCACCATGTCCTTCTTCCGCCTCGTGGAGGCGCGAGCCCACGCCAAGGCCGGCGACGGGCACCCCGCCGAGGCCGCCCTCAAGGCCGCCGAGGCGTGGCTCGAGCGCTCGCGCGACGGCGACAGCGACCCCTCCTGGCTCGGCTTCTACTCCTACGACCGCTTCGCGGCGGACGCGGCCGAGTGCTACCGCGACCTGAAGGCGCCCCGCCAGGTGCGCCGCTTCACCGAGCAGGCGCTCTCGCGGCCCACCGAGGAGTTCGTCCGCTCACACGGGCTGCGGCTCGTGGTGAGCGCGGTGGCCGAGCTGGAGTCGGGCAATCTGGACGCGGCGTGCGCCGCCGGCACCCGGGCCGTCGAGGTCGCGGGCCGTATCTCGTCGGCCCGCACCACCGAGTACGTACGCGATCTGCTGCACCGCCTGGAGCCCTACGGGGACGAGCCGCGCGTCGCCGAGCTGCGCGAACGGGCCAGGCCCCTGCTCGTCACCCCGGCGTAGGGCCTCCACCGGACGTTTACCGGGATTGTCAGTGGGTCAGTGCAGTATGTGATGAGGGGGTCCGGGGCCGTCCTCCGGGAAGACACGACCGGGGTGGGAGGTGCCTGGGTGACGACGACGTACGACTGCGATGTGCTGGTGGTCGGCGGCGGGATCGTGGGCCTGTCGACGGCGTACGCGCTGACGCAGGCGTCACCCGGCACGCGTGTGGTGGTCCTGGAGAAGGAGAGCGGCCCGGCCCGGCACCAGACCGGCCGCAACAGCGGGGTCATCCACAGCGGCATCTACTACAAGCCCGGCTCCCTCAAGGCGCGCTTCGCGGTGCGGGGCGCGGCCGAGATGGTCGAGTTCTGCGCGCGGCACGGCATCGCCCACGAGGTCACCGGCAAACTGATCGTGGCCACCGAGCGCGCCGAACTACCGCGGCTGCACGCCCTGGTCCAGCGCGGCCGTGAGAACGGCATCCCGGTGCGCGAGCTGGGCCCCGCGCAGATAGCGGCGTACGAACCCGAGGTGCGCGGCCTCGCCGCCATCCACGTCGGCACGACGGGGGTGTGCGACTACGGGGCGGTGGCGGCGCGCCTCGCCGAGCTGTCCGGCGCCGATGTGCGCTACGGCGCGGAGCTCGTCCGCATCGACCGGCGGGCCTCCCTCGGCGTCGCCGTGCGCACCGCCGACGGTACGGTGCTGCGTGCCCGCGCCCTGGTCAACTGCGCGGGGCTGCACTGTGACCGGGTGGCGCGGCTCGCGGGCGACGACCCCGGGATGCGGATCGTGCCGTTCCGCGGCGAGTACTACGAGCTGGCCCGGCCCGGCCTGGTCAAGGGCCTGGTCTACCCGGTGCCCGACCCCGCCTTCCCCTTTCTCGGCGTCCACCTCACCCGGGGTGTCGACGGCTCGGTCCACGTCGGACCCAACGCGGTGCCGGCCGCGGCCCGCGAGGGCTACGACTGGCGCACGGTCCGCCCGCGCGAGCTCGCCGGCACGCTCGCCTGGCCGGGCTCGTGGCGCATAGCCGGCCGGCACTGGCGGTACGGGGCGGGTGAGGTGCGGCGCTCCTGGTCGAAGCGTGCCTTCACCGAGGCGGTGCGGAGGCTGCTCCCCGCGGTCACCGAGGCGGATCTGCGCGAGGCGCCCGCGGGGGTGCGGGCCCAAGCGGTCCTGCGGGACGGCACGCTGGTCGACGACTTCCTGATCCGGGAGGCGCCGCGCACGATCCACGTCCTGAACGCGCCCAGTCCTGCGGCGACGGCGGCCCTGCCCATCGGCCGGGAGGTGGCGGCGCGGGTCCTGGCGCCCAGCCTGCGGCGCGCTGCCCGCCCGAGCACCTAGGTGAGGGTGCAGCTACCTGGGGCTCCGCCCCAGACCCCAACGCGTTCACCCACCCACCCGCCGTGTGCAACTTGCGAGTGCAGCCCCCGGGGCTCCGCCCCAGACCCCGTTCGCGCCTTAAAGG
The DNA here is from genome assembly GCF_040651795.1 of Streptomyces sp. NPDC048361. Lineage (NCBI taxonomy): Bacteria > Bacillati > Actinomycetota > Actinomycetes > Kitasatosporales > Streptomycetaceae > Streptomyces > Streptomyces sp. NPDC048361. The sequence continues at coordinate 25,236 of NZ_JBEZKW010000073.1, read as the reverse complement.
CGCTCGTCCCCAAACGCCGGACGGGCTGAGGTTGCACATGCTGGCCGGCACCGAGTAGTTGGGGGCGCGGGGAACTGCGTGGCCGGCCCCACCGGGCCGCGCCCGAGAAGTGAGCCGGGGTCGTGGGCCGCGCCGGAGGGGGCCGCGTCGCCCGGCCGGAGGCGGGCCGCAGGGGCGGGGGGAGGGGAGGCACCCCGCAGCACCCACACCCCGCCGCACTCCGCCCAGTAGAATCGCCCCATTGTGTCTGAGCAGCCCCGCACCCCAGAAGACCCCGCCCCCGCAAGCCAGGTCCTTCCGCGCGACAAAGCGCCCCGGTTTCCCGGCGGCCCCGCCGCCGACCCCGCCGGCTCGCACCACGAGCGCCGCATCCGCAGCTTCCAACCCCGCCGCAGCCGCGTCACCACCGGCCAGGGCGAGTACCTGGAGCGCCTGTGGCCGGTGTGGGGCTTCGACATCGACGGGCTGCGGAAGATCGACCTGGTCGAGATGTTCGAGGGGCTGCCCGTCGTCCTGGAGATCGGCTTCGGCATGGGCGAGGCCACCGCGCAGATGGCCGCCGACGACCCCGCCACCGGCATCCTCGCCGTCGACGTCCACACCCCCGGCCAGGGCAACCTCCTCGGCCTCGCCGAACGCGGCGGCCTGAGCAACGTCCGCGTGGCCAACGGCGACGCGATCATCCTGCTGCGCGAGATGCTGGAGCCCGAGGTCCTGGACGGGCTCCGTGTGTACTTCCCGGACCCGTGGCCCAAGGCGCGGCACCACAAACGCCGCCTGATCCAGCCCGAGTTCCTCTCGCTCGCCGCGACGCGCATGAAGCCCGGCGCCGTGCTGCACTGCGCGACGGACTGGGAGGACTACGCCGAGCAGATGCTGGAAGTCCTCGACGCGCACCCCGACTTCGAGAACACGGTGAAGGACGGCGGATACGCGCCCCGGCCCGCGTTCCGTCCGCTGACCCGTTTCGAGGGCCAGGGCCTCGACAAGGGCCACGTCGTGCACGACCTCCTGTTCCGCCGCGCCGAGCACGCCGGTTCCGGAACCTGAGCCGGATTCCGGACCTCAACCCGAACCTGAACCGGCCCTGCCGTCACCGGCGCACACAGCGCGTAGTGCGGGCGCCGTCGCGCATCGTCAGTGACCCTCGTTAGGGTCGTCTCGTGTCCTTCGAGTCGCTTCCGCACCGCCCGCACCCCGGGCAGGCGCCCCCGCAGCCCGGTCAGGCCGTCCCGGCCCGGCCGGTCCCGGCGTGCGCGGACGAGCCCCGTTTCGACGCGGTCCCGCCGGACCGGGCGAAGTGGCGCTACCGGCCGCGCCGCGACTTCTGGCGTTCCAAGGCCGTCCGCGCCGGCGCCCTGATCACCCTGCTCGCCCTGTGCGGCCTGGTCATCTTCGCGCTCGTACGGGAACAGACGGGCACGGAGGGGTTCCTGGTCGGGCTCGGGCTCGCGGTGCTCCCGGTGCCGCTGCTCGGCGCCGCGTTCCGCTGGCTCGACCGGGTCGACCCGGGCCCCTGGCGCAACCTGTTCTTCGCCCTGGCGTGGGGCGCCTGCGCAGCCGCCCTGGTGGCGATCATCGCCAACTCGTTCGCGACGCGCTGGATAGCCACGGCCACCGCCGACCCGTCCTCGGCCGACCACCTGGGTGCGAGCGTCATAGCGCCGATCGTCGAGGAGAGCGCGAAGGCGGCGGCCGTCCTGCTGCTCTTCTGCTTCCGGAGACGCGACTTCCACGGCGTCGTCGACGGTGTGGTCTTCGCCGGCTTCACCGCGACCGGCTTCGCCTTCACCGAGAACATCCTGTACCTGGGCAATGCGTTCGGCGAGGACCAGGCCAGCCACAGCGCGGGCCTCACCTCGACGACGGCCGCGACGTTCTTCGTACGGGTCGTCATGTCGCCGTTCGCGCACCCGCTGTTCACGGTGCTGTCCGGCATCGGCTTCGGCTTCGCCGCGCTCTCACCGCCCGGCCGGCGGCTGCGCCGCGTCGCGTTCCCGCTGCTCGGCCTGGTGCTCGCGATGGGCATGCACGCCCTGTGGAACAGCTCGACGCTGTTCGGGACGTACGGCTTCTACCTCGTGTACGGGGCGGTCATGGTCCCGGTGTTCGGGCTGCTCACGTGGCTCGCGGTGTGGAGCCGGCAGCGCGAGTTGCGTACGGTCGCGGCCGAGCTGCCCGCGTACGCGGCGGCCGGCTGGCTCGGGCCCGCCGAACCGCTCGCGTTGTCCTCGATGCGGGCCCGCGCGACAGCACGCGACTTCGCGCACCATCGCTTCGGCGGGAAGGCCGCGGCGCGCGCGGTCGCCGAGTACGAGGCGTTCGCGACCACGCTCGCGTTTCTGCGCCACCGGGCCTACCGCAGTCCGGGCGCCACCGGTCCCGGGCCCGATTTCGCCGCCCGCGAGCAGGAGCTCCTCCACCATCTGTGGGAGCGCAAGCCGGTCGCAGGCCCGGCGCTGCTGTACGCGGCGGGAGCGACCGGCCGCATCTGGATGCCCCCGCAGCCGGGCCCCCCGCACCCCTACACCCAGCACGCGCAGTACAACCAGTACGCGCCGTACGCCCCGCACCCGCGGTACGCCCCGCAGCCGCAGCACTCCTCGCACGGACAGCCAGGCCCGGCGCCGTACGGGGCGCCCCATCCCTACCTACGCTGAGGCGGCCGTCAGCTCGGAGATCTGCTCGTCCGTCAGCTCCAGGTCGGCGACGGCGAGCAGCGCCGGCAGCTGCTCCACGGTGCGGGCGGAGGCGATGGGCGCGGCGACGGTGGGCCGGGCGGCCAGCCACGCCAGCGCGACGGTGGCGATCTCGGCGTCGCGCTCCTGGGCGATGCGGTCGAGCGCTGCCAGCACCTTGCGGCCCCGCTCGCTCTCCAGGTGCTTGCCCGCGCCCGCGGCCCGCGCACTGTCCACGCTCTGGCCCGGGCGGTACTTGCCGGTGAGGAAGCCGGAGGCGAGCGCGTAGTAGGGGACTGCGGCGAGGCCCGCGCGTGAGGCGGTGTCCTGGAGCGTGCCCTCGTAGGTGGAGCGGGAGACGAGGTTGTAGTGCGGCTGGAGCGCCACGTACTTGGCGAGGCCTTCGCGGTCGGAGAAGTCCAGGGACTCCTGGAGCCGTTCCGGGGAGATGTTGGAGGCGGCGATCGCCCGGACCTTGCCGTCCTTCACCAGCTGGTCGAGGGCGGTGACGATCTCCTCGACGGGAACGGAGGTGTCGTCGAAGTGGGTGTAGTACAGGTCGATGTAGTCGGTGCCGAGGCGGCGCAGCGACTCCTCGGCGGCGGCCTTGATCGTCGTCGCGGCGAGCCCCTCGTACCGGGGGTGCGCGCCGACCTTGGTGGCGATGACCATGTCGGCCCGGTTGCCCCGGGCGCCCAGCCACGCGCCGATGATCGCCTCGGACTCACCGCCGGAGTTTCCGGGGGCCCACTTCGAGTAGGCGTCGGCGGTGTCCACGAAGTTGCCCCCGCCGGCGGTATAGGCGTCGAGGACGGCGAACGACTGGTCCTGGTCGGCGGTCCAGCCGAAGACGTTGCCGCCGAGGGCGAGGGGGAAGACGGAGAGGTCCGAGCCGCCGAGCGCGCGAAGAGAGGTCATGGCGACCTCAACCCCCGTCCATGCAGGCCTATTCCGCCCGTCCTCGAACGCCGGACCGGCTGAAGATGCCTCCGCCGGCCACCCTGCCAAGGGCAACCCCGCCACGGGCCCGGGGGAACCTCAGGGATGGAGCCCCTTCGACTGGAGCCACGTCATGGGGTCGATGCCCGTGCCGGACGGGGTGTGGACCTCCAGGTGGAGGTGCGGGCCCGTCACGTTCCCGGTCGCCCCGACCCGCCCGATGACGTCCCCCGTCGACACCTTCTGCCCCACGCTCACCGCGAGCGACGACTGGTGGCAGTACCAGAGTTCACTGCCGTCATCCAGCACCAGCACCGTCCGGTACCCGTACGCCCCCGCCCACCCCGCCGACTTGACCGTCGCGGAATGGATGGCCTTGAGCGGCGTACCCGTCGGGGCCGCGAAGTCGAGGCCGGTGTGGTGGCCCGACGACCACATCGAGCCGGCCTCACCGAACGTGGAGGTGAGCGTGTACGACCCGACCGGCAGGGAGTACGCCGCGGCCAGCTTGGCCAGCCGCTCCTGCTCCGCCTTCTTCGCCGCGGCCTCGTCCGCCGCCTTCTTCTCGGCGGCGGCCTTCGCCTCCGCCGCGCCCTGTGCGGCCTTGGCCTCGGCGGCCGCCTTCTCGGCCGCGGCCTTCTGCGCGACCGCCTTCGCCTCGGCGAGAGCCCCAGCCTTCTGCTGCTCGGCCTGCTGGAGGATGCGGGCGCGCAGCGCCTCGCCCGCATCGGTGGCGCCGGCTTCGGCCTCGGAGGTGGAGAGCCCGGCCATGGTCAGCGGCGACGCGGCGATCTTCCGGTCGGCCCGGTCCGCGGCCGACCCGCCGGACTCCCCTGTCTCCCCGTACTCCCCTGCCGACCCGCCGGACTCCGCCTCCGTACCGGTGTGACCCTCGTGACCGTCGTGCGAGGCGCCGTCGTGGCCGACCAGCGCGCCCACGCCCGGCAGCGAGCCGAGGTCGGGCAGGTGGTCCGTGAGGGAGTCGGGCAGGGATATCGAGACCGGAGGCTTGCTCTGTGCCGTGGCCATGCCCCCCGCGCCGACCGCCGCGATCACGCCGACGCCCAGGACGGTCGAGCTGCGGGCCAGTCCGCCGCGCTGCTTGGCGACTCTGTGCCGGCCGCGGACCGAGCGTACGGACTCCTCGGTCGGGTCCCACTCCTCCCAGCTCTCGTTCTCGCCGGGGGCTTCCCCGTACAGGGAGGGGAGGGGGAGGGGGGTGTCGAGGGCAGGGTCGTTGGACGCCACGAGGGGCGCTCCTTTCCTTCCTTCTCGCCTACCGGGTTAGCTGCCGGGTTCGGAGCAGGAAGGTCTCCTACGAGCGCCCATGACGGACGTCCGATTCACCCCAAGTTTGTGGTTCCCCGGTTCCCTTTCGGGATTCGGCGCATGCGCACGGTGCCGCCTTTGCGACGGCTGGTACGGCCGCGCTGCGTTATCGAACGTTAATAGACAGCGGGTATGGATTCCAAGCCGTTCCCACTGATCGTTAACGGCCCTGGCTTGGACTTAGCGGCGATTGTCGGGGCAAACCGGGCGACTTGACGACCCCTCACGGTTTCCTGCGTCACACCCGCTTAAACATCAAGATCCTGACGGTGCGTCAATTGTTATGCGGAGCGAGACCTTTCGGGCACCCACCGTGAAGGCCCCCTGCGCACCCACCGTGGCGACCGAACCCCACGCGCTGCCCTGTGCCCTCACTTGACGATCTTGACCGTACGGCGCCGGTCGGGCTGGCCCTCGGCCGGGCGGGCCACCGCCAGCAACGCCATGTCGTCGCTCGTGCCGCCACCCGTATAGCGGCGTACGTCGTCGACGAGCGCGTCCAGGACCTCGTCCGGGCCCGGGAAGATCGCGCCGCGCAGCCGGGTGGCGGGTTGGTAGAAGGTGCCCGTCCCGTCGCGCGCCTCGGAGAGCCCGTCCGTGTAGAGCAGCAGCGTGGAGCCGGGCGGGAAGGGGCGTACGTCCGACCGGTCCGGCCACACCCCGAGGTCGGCCATGCCGAGCGGCAGCGCGGGCTCGCTCGGCACGAGCACGTCCAAGGACCCGTCCCGGTGGAGCAGGAACGGCTCGGGGTGGCCCCGGTTCACCAGGCGTACGGTGCCGTCGCCGCGCGGGATCTCGGCGAGCAGTGCCGTGGTGAACCCCTCGACCGCGTCGAGCCGGTCGCGTCGGGTTCCCTCGCGGGCCAGTGCCCGCTCCAGGCGCTGGGTCACCGCCTCCAGAGAGGACTCCTGCTCGGCGGCCTCGCGGAACGCGCCGATCACCACGGCCACCGCCTCCACTGCCTGGAGCCCCTTACCCCGGACGTCACCCACAATGAGCCGGACCCCGTAGGGGGTGTCCTGCACGGCGAAGAGGTCCCCGCCGATGAACGCGTCCGCCTGTGCGGCCTCGTACCGCGCGGCGACGTGCAGCCCGCCGATCCGGCCGGCGGGCGCGGGCAGCACGGCCCGCTGCGCGGTCTCGGCGATGACGCGTGCGGAGGCGAGCCGTTCGCCGCTGCGGCGCAGGATGCGGTTGATGACGAGCGCGAGCGCGCTCACCGTGAGCACGGTGAACAGTTCGCTGGCGCCTTCACCGAGGTTGGGCAGGTCGTGTATGAACCAGAGCGCCACGATGGCGGCCACCGAGCCGAGGCCGACGGCGGCAGTGCCGCGCTCGGAGTAGAACGGGGCGGCGGCCACCGGCGCGCCCGCGAACAGCGCGGCGGCGGTCAGCTCGGGCGGCGTGGAGGCGTCGAAGACGAAGCCGACGACGACCAGGACCACGGGTAGCACCCGTACCAGGCGCCCTTCGCCTTCCGCTCGCTGCTGCCGCACCAGTCCAGCCTCGCCCCTGCCGGGCCCGACGGCGACTCGGACGCGCCCATCGGAGTGCAGAAACCGCTTGCACGCTCAGCGCAGACGGCACCGATGGGGCCCCGGGCGGCCCCGGGCGCAGCTTCCCCTGGTGTGGCGGTGGTGGGCGTCCTGGTCCGGGACGCAGGGCAGCTCCGCCCAGCCGCCGCGGTTGAGCCGGCAGCCCGCGGGGGCCGCCGAGGGCCGCACGACCGCCGCCTTGGCGGGCAGCGGTACGGATGCGGGGACGAGCCCGGCCGGCTGTACCTGGCAGCCGCTCCGGAGGAGCCCGCACAGGGCGAGCGCGAGCAGCACGGCCAACGTCCTCCGCCGTGGTGCCCGCCGCCGACCCGCATCCGCATCTCCACCCGCATCCGCATCCGCACCCGCACCCGCACCCGCGTACTCACTCATCGCGCACGCGAGACTACTCCGCGCACGCTCCCCCGGTGGCCGGCTCGTCCGTGAGATGGCGTTCCGCGTACACCGCCAGGGCGTCCCGCACGAAGACCGCCGTGCCCTCGCCGTGCTCGTCGTAGGTGGCGGCGAAGCGGGGGTCGTCGACGTACATCCGTCCGAGCCCGGTCACGTACGACCTGCCGACGGTCGTCGTGGTGGACAGCCAGGCGACATGGCGCCGGGCGATGTCCTGGGCCATGTCTGCGTCGACGGCCACCCCGTCCGCGCGGGCCCGCCCCCAGTCACGGGCGATGTCGTCGTGCTCCCGCCGGAACCCCTGCTTCTGCTCGTCGGTGAGCGAGCGCCACCAGCGGTCGCCCTTCTCGTACGCGGCCCTCCCCCAGCGCCGGCTCACCTCCTCCTCGTACCGCGTGTGGTCGAACCCGTCGAAGACTTCCTCTGCCATGAGCTCCGCTCCCTCCTCGGTCTTGTGCAAGGTGGTCCGTACGGAGGCGATCTGGCGCGCGATGCGCTCCCGCTCCTGTTCGAGCAGGCGCAGATGGGTCCGCAGCGCGGCGGCGGGATCGCGTTCGCCCTCCAGGACCTCGGCGATCACGGGCAGCGAGAGCCCCAGCTCCCGAAGGAGCAGGACGCGCTGGAGCCGGACGAGGGCGTCCTGGTCGTAGTAGCGGTAGCCGTTGCTTCCGATCCGGCTGGGGACGAGCAGGCCGAGCTCCCCGTAGTGGCGCAGGGTGCGACTCGTCGTCCCGGCCTTCTTGGCGATCTCCTGGATCGACCATTCCTTGCCGTTCACAGCGACCACGCTAGATCTTGACGTTACGTCAAGGTCAACCGTCGATGACGATGCCGATGGCGATGGCGCTGGCGCTGCCGACGGGGACAGGGGCAGGGAGGGGATCCGGGTACGCGAAGAGGCCCGGCACTTGAAACAAGTGCCGGGCCTCTTCGTTCAGTAGCGGGGACAGGATTTGAACCTGCGACCTCTGGGTTATGAGCCCAGCGAGCTACCGAGCTGCTCCACCCCGCGTCGGTAAACACAACTCTACGCCATCGGGAGGGGTGCTCCGAACCATGTACCCGGGAGGCCGGGACAGGACGGAGCACGGCGGCGAGCGGAGGGCCGTCGCCAGCCGCACGCCGGGGGCTGCTCGGCGTGGGGGCACTGGCCGGCAGGGGGCGTTTCGTCATGCCCGATTGCTGGCAACCAACATGCCCAGCCGCTGACTCGCAATCTGTTGCAATCAGCAGACGCGGCGATTTCGTTCCCGCATTCTGGTTCTCCAACTAGCGCTGGGCGCAGGCATGTTCGCCCGTGTGAGCACGGACTTCCAGAGCGCCGGAGTCGCCCTCGGTGCGGACCGCGCGCCAGCGTCTCGCGCACTCTTCGCGCACTCACGTGGGCCGCAGAGCGGTCACAACGAATCCGGCCCGACCGGACGTATCCGATCGGGCCGAAGAACCCGCTGGTCAGACAGGTATCGCTACCTCTCCGACCGGTAGGCCATGTCGGACTCGAACCGACAACCAACGGATTAAAAGTCCCGGCAAGATCGTGCTGGGCGGCCTTGACCACTCCCCCGTCGTCCTGTTTTGCCTGGTCAGCGAGAGGTGATCCCTTCATCAGTCCGTACTAGGGTGCCCCGTGCTGGCGCGTCCGCTCACGCATCGCTCACGCAAGAGGGCCCACTGACCAGCGGGTTCACCTGTCGGCAGTCCCATCATTCAGCGGGGCAGATAGGTCTGCTGCCACTCCAGGGAGGGCATGCTCAGGGCTGCCTCGGCGAGGGCCTTGGCCGAGGTGGTCTTGAGGCTGGCCAAGCTGGTGTCGATCCAGTTCTGTACGTTCGCGTAGCCCTGCTCGCGGTATTCGACGGCCTGGACGAGGCATTCCAGTTTGTCGGCGTCATGGGCGACGATCACTTCGGGGCTGTCGCCGCTCTCGTACTCCTCGACGATCCGCTGGACGCCGGCTGTGACGGCAGGGTGTGCGGCGGAGACCTGATCGGCGGTGACCTCCTCGTTGGAGGCGGCCTTCAGGTAGCGGCGGCCGATGCGCGGGATGTCGCTGACCCGGGTTTCCTGGGTGTCGTGGAAGACCGCGAGCAGCGCGGCCTTCGCCGGGTCCGCGCCCTCCATCATGGCCAGGACGCTCGCGATGATCGCCGTGCGGAAGCTGTGCTCGGCGATGGTCTCGGGGTCCTTGACGCCGACGATCCACCAGCCGGACCGCTTGGCCCTTTTGAGCATCCCCATCTCGAACAGGAAGCCTGCGGTGCCTCGGCTCTGGTCGTCTGCCATGTGTGGCCCTCCGTTGCTCATGTGCGGTTGCCTGGCTGGTGCTGCACGGCGCCGAGATCACGACGGGATCGTGGGGCCATCTCGCTGACGTCGAGGATGCGTCCGACACTCTCACCGAGTACGCCGGCGATGGAAGGGTGGCCAGCGGGAGCCAGGGGTGCGCATATAGGAGGGCCCAGAGGGAATGGGCGTACAACTCAACGTAGGTGGGGGCCTCTTGGAGTCCTTGGACGAGGAGGCGAAGGAGGGTGAGGGGGTCCCAACCCGTGAGGTCGCGATCGCGCATGGACAGGTCGCTGGGCTGGGGACTGGAGGCGGCGCCGAGCCAGTAGGCCCAGTAGTTCAGGTTCGCGACCTCGCCTGCATCGTCGTCGACCAGCGCACGCTCAATGAAGTCGCGCAGTGGTTGTGGATCTCCCTGGCGGGCCAATGCAGTTGCAGTTGACCGAGCCTCGGGCCACGACGACGACCAACCGTGCAGCGCCAGGGCGCCCCGGCCCTTGTGCAGCACTTGGGCGGTCCACGCCGAGGTATCGGAGCTGTCGTCGTACGAGGTGAGGTATGCGGCCTGGCGGCGCAGCAGTACCCCAGACGCACCGGCACCAGGCGCGCTCTCGGCGACGTCCCGAAGGTGCGCGAAGAGGTCAAGTCGCTGCTGCGCAGGGAAGATTGGAGCGGTCGGAACGGCTCCGCGGCGGCGTGGGGAGGGCCGGTTGGCCAGTGCCGGTGGTGGGGTGCCGTTGACGGCCCAGGCGAACATGTGGCGGTCGCTCGGGTGTGGACCCATTCAGCGAGAGGGTGTTGTTCCAGCCGGATCGGCGGGCTCAGCGCGCCGCTGAGGATCCGGTCGGCATCCAGGGCTGCGTCCAGAAGATGCACCAACTGCGCGTCAGCGTCCAAGGCCGGTAAGCGGCGCCGCAGTTCGAGGAGAGCGCCCGCCTTCATATTGGCCAAGGGGCGCCTTCCGGACTCCCACCCCTGGAGGGTGGCGAGGTCGACGTCCAGGGCTTCAGCCAGTGCGGTCTGCGTCCGGGGAATGCTCTCCCGGGCCAGGCGCAGGACGTAGCCGGACACGATCCCGCTGATGCTGAGCCTGCGTGGCTGCGGCCCGTGGCCCATGACGCCCTCCCCGTCCTGGTGCGGCGCTCGGTCTAACACGTACCCGCGGTCGCGGTCAGTCCTGTCGCATTCCCCGCGCTCATACGGTCGTTGTGACCGATCGAGTGGCTCTCCGGGAGCCGGTTTTCGCAAGGAGGGCGTGGTGGACTCCGTGGCTCATGAGAGGGCGAGGAACGGCGCGCCGACCGTCGCGCTGACGGCGAGCGAACTGGAGCTGATCGCGTTGGACTGCGACCGGGCGCTGGTGGACTTCGCGCACCGTCCCGATCCGGAGGAGAACGTCCGCCAGGTCGTCGCCATGATCGACCACGGGGAGCAGCTGACGCTCGTGGCGCGGGAGGTCCCGGAAGCGGAGCGGGATGGCCGCGTGGCAGGTGCACTGCGGGACTGGTCCGAGCTGCTGGAGCGCGGCCCCGGTGACGGGCCGTTCGCGAACTGGACCTACCTGCGGGCGCTCGCCCGTGCCGTCCGATCGTTCACCCAATTCCTTCAGGAGCGGAACCGCCCGCGTCTCTCGTAGCAGCGCGGCTCTGGGCTCCCCACGCCCGTCATGCCTGTCGCCTCCCCACCGATTCTCGGGCAGTCGAGGCCGCCACACCTCACCCGCCGCCTTCTCGTACGTGCCACCACCCGCCCACCTGTCCGCAGGACGCCGTGAGCACTACCGCACCAGTGACGACCGCCCCACAGGCAGTCGACTGGACCGCCTTACGGAACTTCGCTGCTCTGCGTGGCCAGTTCAGGGTCTCGTTGACGCCCCGCTGCAACCTCGGTTGTTTCTTCTGCCACAACGAGGACGACGTCCCGCCGCCTCGGACGCTCCGCGACCGCAGTCAGCAACCCCGGCGACGGGTCCTGACCGCGCAGGACTTCCTGACCCTCATCGAAGCGGTGATCGCGGCGGGGCTTCGGCGGGTTTACTTCAGCGGCGGCGAGCCGCTGGTGTCGCCGCTGGCCCGCGGGTCCGCTGGCGCTCGCGATCTCGGACAAACTCCGTCCAGTCCGAGGCTGCTGACGGCAACCAGCCAGGTGTCTTTTATGCCTGTCGCCGTCCGGAAGTGGCGGGACGGAACTGCTCTTTTCCGCCGTTGTGCAGTGTCCGGTACAGGTGGGGCGATCGCATTCCGGCCAAGCCGGTAACAGGTGCTAGCCCAGCTCCGTGGTCGAACTAGTGTTCCCTCGTTGCCGGTTCGACCGACCGGCATGGCAACGGAAGGGAACACCTATGCGCACAGCAAGACCCCTGTCCGTAATGACGGTTGGCCTGGCGACGGCCGCTGCCCTGGGCTTCGGTACCTCTACCTCGGTGGCGGCGCCGACTGTCTCGGGCAGTTCGAGCCCTCCGGCTGGGTACGTGATGGTGGACGGACACCGTGTGGTGGCGGGGACCACGGTCGGGGAGTGGGGCAGGACGAAGGACGGCGAGCTGTACTCCTTTACCTACAAGGCCGGTGAGGCCAGACCCGCCGGACCTGCCGCGCCGGCGGCGGCGAGCTGTTCGGTGTACATCGCGGACGTCTCCTTCCACGGGGCCGGCGCCGGGGCGTGGTTCCAGTGGGAGACCTCGCAGGCGTGCAGCGGGTCGTTCGGCTCGCAGAAGCTCCAGACGCAGATGTGGCGCAGCTCCTGGAGCGGACCGCGCGGCTACAACAACTGGCACGGCACGGGCCTGACCTCTAACAGCTTCATCGACTACGGATGGTCGACGGACTGCAATGACGGCGGCGGCACCTACACCTACTACCCTGTGATGCAGGGCTACGCCAGCGGTATCGGCTGGGGCCCTAAGACCCGCTCCGACAACGATCTGCGCAAGGGATGCGGGACCAGGGCTCCGAATCCGTAGGAGAGTCGCATGGTCGAACAACCTCCCAAGCGGTACTCGCCTGAAGGCACCCCATTGGGGCGCAGCGCGGACAACATCTGGTTCGGCAACAGCTACTCCACTGAAACCCCGCGCGCCCGCAAGCTGTGGTGGCGGATCAGGGACGTACTGCACTGGCCGGTGAAGAACAGCAAGCAGCACCACTGACCAAGAGGAACACCAAGCACGAGCGAGCCCTCCCCGCAGGAACACTCTGCGGGAAGGGCCCACTTCGGTCGAAGAGCTTGTCCGCCCCAGGCCGCGAGGCCGCGTAGGTGCAGTGTGGCGTTCAAGGCGAGGACGCTCGCGGAGTACGAGACGTTCGACCGTGCCAGGAGGGAGTGCGAGGCGCTGGGAGGGCCGGCGCTTGCCGTGCCATCAGGCCACGCGTCGACGTCCGCCGCCAGGGTGTGCGCCGTCACCAGGTGGGTCTCGCTCGGGCCGTAGTGGTTGTGCAGCCGGCGGCCCGGCGTGAGGCGTACGAACTCCCGGACCCGGCGGCTCGGGGTGAGCGCCTCGCCGCCCTGCCGCCGGCGGCCCGGCGTGAGGCGTACGAACTCCCGGACCTGGCGGCTCGGGATGAGCGCCTCGCCGCCCTGCGCCAGAACCCTCAGCGACGGGAGGGTCCGCCCCCTGTCGAGGGCCGCCTCGCACAGGGCCTCCAGGACGAGGTTGGGGGCGAAGAGCTCGTGCACCCCCTCCGCGTCCAGCCAGGCGGCGAGCAGCTCGGGGTTGCGCCTGACCTCGTCGGACGGCACCACCAGGGTCTTGCCGAACAGCAGCGCGGACAGCAGCTCCGTACGGAGACGTCGAAGCTGAGCGCGGTGAACTGGGCAATTCTGGTGGCTAGTTCGGCGGGGAAGGCCTCGTCGTGCCACAACAGGAGGTTGACCATTGCCTGCCCCGGCATCACCACGCCCTTGGGCCGCCCCGTGGTGCCCGAGGTGTAGATGACGTACACGGGATGCGCCGGGTCAAGCCTGCGCAGCCGGTCCTCGTCGTTGACCTCCGTGGCGGCCAGGTCCGCCAGTTCCCGTACGGTGGCGGGCTCGTCCAGGATCAGCCGGGGAGCGACCGTCGGCGGCAGCCGGAGGGCCGTGTTCGCGGTGGTCAGCGCGACGGCCGGGGCGGTGTCGCTCAGCATGAACTCCAGCCGCTCGGCAGCGTATTCGGGGTCGACGGGCAGGTAGCAGCCGCCGGCCTTGAGTACGGCGAGGACGGCGACGGCGAGGCATGCCGAGCGGGGCAGCGCGAGAGCCACGGTCTGCTCAGGGCCGACGCCCCGCGCGATGAGTAGCCGCGCGAGGCGGTTCGACGCGGTGTCCAGCTGCCGGTAGGTGAGCGTGGCCTCCGCGGAGACAACGGCGGGCAGATCCGGGGTGTCCGCGGCCTGCCGGGCGAACAGCTCGGGCAGGGTGGCTTCCCGGTATTTGCGTTCGGGGCAGCCTAGTTCGGTGAGCAGCCGGGTCTGCTCGCCCTCGGTGAGCAGCTCGACCGCGCCGACCGCGGTGTCCCGGTCCGCGGTGAAAGCGCGCAGGATCCGCAGGAACCGCCGGCGGTGCGCGGCCAGCTCGTCGGCGGTGTAGCGGGCGGAGCCGGCGACGAGGTCGATGCGCAGACCCCGGCCGTCCGCGCGGTCGAAGGCCGTGAACGACAGGTCCTCGACGAGTCCCTGGGTCAGGTGGTGGGCGGTGGCGGGCTGCCCCGCGAAGTGCAGGTCGTAGCCGAAGGCCATGATGTTGACCATCGGACCGGTCCGTAGCGCCCCGGGTCCGGAAGGCCGAGGTCGTGCGCCAAATGCTCGCCCCGGTAGCGCTGGTGCCGGATCATCTCCCTGAAGCTGCCCGCGACTTGACGCATGAGGTCGTACGCCGTGAGGTCGGGGCGTACCGCGACGCGCAGGGGCAGGACGTTGGAGTACATGCCCGGCATGGTGCGCGCCGCGGCATCGGTGCGGGCGGCCGTCGGCAGGCTCAGGATGACGTCCCGCTCGCCGGAGAGCCGGTGCACCTGGGCGGCCGCGGCGGCGATCACCAGGACGGACCAGTGGGTGCGGGCCGCCCGGGCGGCCGCCTTGAGCCCCTCGGTCTCGGCCTCGGAGAGGCTTCCCGTGTGACTGATCTGGCCCCGCGCGGCGTACGCGTCGGCCGGCCCGGCGGCGAGGGTGGCGACTTCCGGCTGATCCGCGAACCGTGTCGTCCAGTACGTCCGGTCGGCCCCGCTCCGGTCGGAGGCCCGGTAGTCGGCGTCGTCCGCCAGCAGGGCCTAGACGGACCCGAACTGGCCTACAGGCAACGGTGGTTGAGCAGCCACCGCGCTGTATAGCTCGGACACTCGCTGGGCGATGAGCGCGCCCGTGTGCCCGTCGGCGACGCCGTGGTGGGCGCTGAGGTACCAGAAGCTGCGCCCGGGCCCCAGAGTGAACAGCGCGTAGGAGAAGAGCGGCCCGCGAGAGAGGTCCATCCGTCGGTCCAGGTCGGCCCGCATCCAGGCCCGCATCCAGGCCCGCGCGGCGGCCGCCGGGTCCGGTTCGCCGCTGACGTCGAGGACCGGGAACTCCCAGTCGGAGAAGGGAGCCACGTGCTGCCGGGGCTCGCCGTCCTGCTCGACGAACCGCGCGTGCAGCGGGACGGCTTCCGCGACGGCCTGCCGCATCACCGCCTCGAAGGCCAACTTGTCGATCGAGCCCTGGAGTTCGAGGTACTCGCCGATGCGCTGCTGCGGGGCCGTCGGATCGACCTGCTAGGCCAGCCACACCTCACGCTGGGCCGCCGACACGGGAAGGCGCCTGCCGCCGGGTCCTGACCCTGACACTTCTCCCACACTCCTCGTATCGCGCGCCGATCGTCGGCTTCTCGTCGAATGCCAGGACGGAATAGGGAGGGCGTACCGAAGAAAACCAGGAAGTAGCCGGGGCAGCGCCGCGACTCTGTCGACCACTGCCCAACTATCGCCCCCACCTGCGAGAAGGACGCTTGATGACGCCGCTAAACTCTCGCATGCTCGCCGCTGGCATCGCGGCCCGCCAAAGCGTCACTAAAGCGCCGCTGAACCCCTCTGGATCCCATTCCCCAGGGTGTGGAAAATTGCGGGACGGGCCCTTAGATTCGCCTTCTATGAACGCTTCAGCGCCTCCGACTCCGTCTCGGCCTTCGCACCCACGCTCGGCCGGCCGAAGTCCGGCCGGCCGAGGCGCTCTCGCGGAGCCGTTCAGCAGGCGAGGTGGGCGAGGGTGCGGTCTTCCAGTACGGCGTCCCGCTCCAGGATCGACTGCTGCAACTGCCTCAGCCGGGGCCCGGGTTCGATGCCAAGCTCGTCGATGAGGACGCGACGGATGCGGTTGTAGATCATGAGGGCTTCGGCGGGGCGTCCGCTGCGGTAGAGCGCGAGCATCAGCAGGCCATGGAAGGTCTCGTGCATCGGCTGTTCGTCGATCAGCCCGTAGAGCTCGCCGATGAGCAACTTGTGCCGCCCCAGAAGGAGTTCGGTCTCGGCGCGCTCCTCCAGGGCGGCCGACCGTTTCTCGTCCAGCTGATGGCCCAGGCTCTGCAGCGCCGGAACGGTGCGCAGGTCAGCGAGTGCGGGTCCGGCCCACAGGCCGAGCGCCTGGGAGAGCAGCCGCGAAGCCTCCTCGAGGCGGCCCGCCGTGCGCAGCTCCCCGGCCCGCAGGCACAGCGATTCGAAGTTGTGCAAGTCCAGGGTGAGCGGGGCGAGTTCCATCATGTAGCCGGGGGGCCGGGTCAGCAGTCCGGCTCCGTCGAAGCCCGCATCCGCCAGGTGCTTGCGGAGTCTGGAGACGTACACCTGCAGTGCGGTGGACGCGGTGCGTGGCGGCGCGCCCGACCAGAGGGCGTCGATGAGCTGCGGCGCGGACAGCGGCCGGCCGTCGTTCAGGCACAACAGAGCCAGCAGGGCGCGGAGTTTCAGCGCCTGCGGAGTCCGTGACAGTCCCTCGTCCGTCTCCACTGCAAGTGCTCCGAGAACGCGGAAGTACACGATCTTTCTCATCCCCCGTGGTCAAAGGGCCCGGAATCCAGTCCAGTGAGACCGGGCATTGTGTGCACTTGGTGTGCGCTTTGGCGTGCGAAGAAAGCAGAAGCCATCGGCGCCCGTCAGACCGTGGCGCACTTTGGTGACTTCTCTCGCCCTCGCGTATGAGTCAATCACTCGCAAGGTCCGAATGCCGGTTATGGTCCGACACCACCGGACCGTCCAAGTTCCCCCTGGGCGGACCGGTTTTGGTCTGGGACGGATCACGAATTCAGGACACTATCACGCGGCAGGTGAGCCATTCCCGGTATTACGCATTGTAGTTTTCGGCCGTCCAGGACGGGTGAACGGATCCCCGGAACCCTTTCCGCTGGTAAAGATTCGGCCCCGGACACAAAGATTCCGCTTTGGCCCTGAGGCCCCGCATCCTGTGCCATCAAGCCACGCCAACCTCCTTGCCAAGCCAAGTTTTGCCAGGTCAGTGGGTGCTCGTGCCTCGATGGGCCGGGCATACCGCCAGGTTCCGGGATGACTCCGGAACGGCTCGGTACACCTCGGGACGGGTAAAGGGAATTTCATGGATCTGAGGTTCCCCTGAGGGTCCAGGTAAACATCGCTCTCCGTGATCAGAATCGCGATTGAGTCACTATCGATCGTCCTGCTAAGCTACTTTCCAGGAAAGGCGCCCCAGCGCATTTATCGGGCATTGACCCGAGGGCGACCGACCAACGGGGGACGGGAAATCTGCAGATTCCCGACCCCCCGCGGCGTCCGCGAGGGGGACCGGCGCTACTTTCCTTCGGCAGAGCTGACCACTCTTCCGGACATCACCTCATTTATTGCACGTCGGCCGTCGAGTCGCGTGCAAAGTGCACCGTTTCGCGAGCGAACCGATTCCAGCGGTCTTTTCATGTTCCGGCTGGGATCCCCCCATGCCCGGACACTCCACCAGACATCAATTCCATACGAGAAGGCGAGCACAGTGAACGCCAAGCGTTTCATCGCAGGGGCCGTCATCACCGCCATCGCCGCGACCGGGGCCGCCGGCCTCGGTGCGGCCAGCGCGTCGGCCACCTCGCTGCCCCAGCAGAAGGCGGCCGCCACGCAGTCGGTCGCCACCGCGACCGTCATCAACGACGGTGTGCAGCCGCAGTTCTGGCACGCCGTCGCCCAGAGCGTGGTCGCCGCCACCGCGGTCAAGGCCACCGAGTACGCCGTGAAGGTCACCACGAAGGTCAGGTCCTCGTCCAGCGAGTCCTCGTCCTCCTCCAGCGGCGGTCCCGCCGTCAGCCCGAACGGGCTGCACGGGGTCATCCCGGGCGACGTCCAGTACGACGCCGCCAACTGACCTGTGTGCCGGGGCCGTTGACCCCAGCGGCCCCGGCACCCGGGCAAGCGCCACCTGAATACGTGCCCGGCGGTAACCCCTCGCCGCCGGGCACCCCTCAGCGGAGCAACGACCCCCCACACACAGAACGGAGGTGTCCCACCGTGAAAGCCTTCGGGCGAGCCCCCAGGAGCAGCGGTGGCGGCCCGACCCCGCCACCCGATCGTGCGATCACGGCGCGGCTGCGGATCTGCACCGCCCTAGCGCTGCTGCCGGTGGTGCTCTACACGGTCGCCTGTCTCGCCTACAACGCGCCCGACTCGCCAGTCAAAACCCGTGTCCAGTCCATGGCCACCAAGGCCATGCAACCGTACTTCTGGCAGGACTGGCAGCTCTTCGGTCCCACCCCGGGCAGTAACAACGACCTGATCTACCTGACCGTGCGCATGAAGCCGGCCGGGTCGGACAAGGTCGTGGAGACGAGTCCGGTGGAGATCGAGGACGCCATCGACCGGACCCCGCGTGAGTTCCCGCTCAACCCGACGAAACTCCCGGGCCTGCCACTGGCTTTCGACTCGGCGGCCAATCGCTACGCCACAGCGGTGACGAACTTCAAGAAGCTGCCCGAGGCAGAGCGCAAGCCGGCCCAGGACGCCCTGGACAAGCAGTACGCAGCGGAATTCGAGGAGATCCAGCGGTTCCTGTCCGCTCAGGCCTATTCGATGTATCCGCAGGCGCAGATCGTTTCCGTCCGGGCCACGTTCAAGAACAAGCCGATGATTCCGTTCTCCGAACGGTACGCGAGCCCCAAACCCAAGCAATCGGTCAATGCCATTCTGGAGACATCGTGGATGGACTACGTTCCGGGGGTGGCCCGCTGATGCGCACCTGGGCGACGTCCGGCATGGCCAGGCTCGACGCCGGACTGCTGCGGATGGCGAGCCGGAAGCACCGGCTGATCGGCATCGCGCTGCTGCGGATCGTGATCGGCCTTGCCACGGTCATGTACTGTCTCGCCGACTACGGGAACCGGCGGTTCCTGTGGGGGCCCGACTCCTACAACTCGATCGAGACCGCGAAGGCGGCGCTTTCGCACGGGAGTTTCTCCCTCTATCTCTTCAGTCATTCCACGGTGTGGTTCGAGATCGTGTTCCACCTGACCATCCTGGTGTCCGCCGTCTACATGGTTTATGGCGGCCGGGCGCTCACCTTGGTGCAGGCGATTCTCATGTGGTCGCTGCACAACCGGAACCAGGATGTACTCGAAGGCGGCGACAACCTCGTCCAGATCCTCGTCATCTTCATGGTTTTCACGGTGTCCAACGCCTATCTCGCGCCGGGGGCAAAGCGGCGACGCGCCCGGTTCAGCGAGCAGACGGGCCCTTCCGTTCCGACGGTCCTGCACAATCTGGCGGCCTATCTGATCGTGTTCCAGACGGCGGTCCTCTATTTCGCCGCGGGCTACTGGAAGATCACCGGGAAGATGTGGCAGGACGGCGTGGCCATGTACTACGTCAGCCGGCTCACCGGTTTTCAGATGTGGCCGGCCTATGCGCACCTGATGAGCAACGCGTATGTCACCACCGCCGTCAGCTACTTCACCATCTTCACCGAGCTGGCCCTCCCCTTCGCGATCCTGTCCGCCCGCGGCTGGGTACGGAAGGCCAATACCCTTGCGCTGGAGGGGATGCACTTGGGCATCATGGCCTTCATGGGACTGGTGTGCTTCGGCCTGCTGATGATCGGCGCGGACTGCACCTGTCTGCGCGACGAGGACTACCGGGCCCTCAAGTCCCGGGCCACCAGCCTCGCTTCGCGCCTCGCCCGGCGCGTGCGGCCGGCCGCGCTGCCCGGACCCTCACCCGCCCACGAGCCGGCGGTGAGCGTGCTCGCGACCCAGGGCAGCGGAGCCGATGCGTAACCGGGTGAACGGGGCGGCGGAGCCGCGGCGTACACCGGAACAGACCGAAGCGGCCCGCGCACTGGAGCGGTTCCTCCGCGCCGATCCCGCACAGTGGCCCCGCCTGGCGCCCCGCGTCGTGGACGCCGTCGGCGACCGGCGGCTGCACGGGATCGTCGCGGCGACCCGGGACCACGTCGGTGACTTCACCGGTGTCACGGAAGGAACCGACGGTCTGGTGGTCGAGGGAACGGCCGGCCGAGCCCTCGCGTTCGCCCAGGCGGACGCCGACGGGAACCTCGCCCACCTCCGCATCGCACCCGGCCCCTACCGGCCCGCCCGGCTGCGCGTGCCGCCGGGTTGGCGCGCCGCCCTGGGATGGGTCCTGTGGTGCGTGCTCCTCGCCGTGCGCATCGCGGCGTGCTGGAGCGCCCCGTCCGTGACCGGCTGGTGCGCAAGTGTGCTCGTCGTGGGCGCCGCCTATCTGTTCCTCGAAGGGCTCTTCACGCCGGCCCGGCTGCCCCAGTGGATCCGCCGGAGCGTGGAGGCGGGCGCGCTCGTGGCACTCGCCTCGGCCTGGCGGCTGCCACAACTGCCTGTGGGGCACCCAGACTTGGAGCTGGCGGCTGGTCTTGCCCTAGTGGCCGGCGGCACCGGATACCTGATGCGGGCGCGCGGCCACCGCTGGGGCGCGCCGCTGTCGGCGCCCCTGCAATTCCCGCTGCGATGCGGGACCTGGCTCATCGCCCAGGGCGGCGGCCGCGGCCTGAACCACCACCTGTCCGAGCCCGAACAGCGCGGGGCACTCGACGTCATCGGGACCGGGGCACGCGGGGCCAGACTCCGCAGCGGGCCCGCCCCGGACGCGTACCGGATCTACGGAGTGAAGCTGTACGCCCCGTGTGACGGGCGCGTCGTCTCCGCGGCCGGCGGCTACGCGGACCAGACCCCCGGCAGGATCCGCTACGAACCTCCTTATGGAAACCACGTGTTCATCGACACAGGCAGCGAAGTCGTCAAGCTCGCTCACCTGCGGCCGGGCAGCGTGACGGTGTCCACCGGCGACCGGGTGCACACCGGTCAGCTGCTCGGCGAGGTCGGCAACTCCGGCAACACCACCGAACCGCATCTGCACATCCACGCCGAACGCGACGGCGTCGGACTCGACCTCCGGTTCACCGGCATCACCGGGACGCTGCACCGCGGGCGCACCTTGCGCACCTGATCGCCCGTCAGCGCCAGTAACTCCCGTACTGCACCTGCTACTTAACGTCCTCCAGTCGGCCAGTCGAGGACGCCGTCAGCATGTCCGCTTCCCGGTCTTCCCAGCCTTCCTAGCCTTCCCCGTCTTCACAGAAGGGCTCTCCCCCCGTGTCCCCGCACACCCGAATACGGCCCCGCACGTTCGCCGCCGTGGCTTGCGCCGCGCTCCTGGGCACCGCGCTCGCAGGTCCTGCCGCCCACGCCGACGGCCCCGACGCCCCCGCCGCGCACCGCCATGTGCTGCCCGGTTCGCACCCCGGCTACGCCACCGAATCGGCCGACACGGGCCCGGTCCCCGCCGAGGAGCGCCTCACCGCCCGGCTCCAGCTCGGCTCCCGCGACCCGGCGGGACTCGCGTCGTTCCTCAAGGACGTCACCGACCCGCACAGCCCGGTCTACCGCCACTTCCTCACCCCCGAGCAGTACCGCCAGCGCTTCGCCCTCGGCCCCCAGGAGCACCGGGCCATCGCCCGCTGGCTCACCGAGGCCGGGCTCACCGTCACCCGGGACACCCCGCACTACCTGGAGGTCTCGGGCCCGGCGAAGGCCGTACAGCAGGCGCTCGGGAGCTCCATCCACCGCTACCGGACCGCCCGGGGCGACGTCAGCGCGCCCACCGGCGACGTCAGCGTTCCCGACACCGTGATCGCCGTGTCCGGCCTCTCCGCACCCGCGGCGGCCCGCCCCCTGTCCCAGCGCACCACTGCCCCCACCGGCACGCCCGCCGTCTGCTCCGACCACTTCGGGCAGAAGCCCGCCACCGGCCTGCCCTCCGCGTACGGCAGGACGACCGCCTACTCCCCCTGCCCGTACGTCCCCGCACAGCTGCGCCACGCCTACGGCGCGGGCGGCCCCGGCGCAACCGGCAAGGGCGCCACCATCTCCATCGTGGACGCCTACGGGTCCGCCTCGATGCCCGCCGACGCCGATCGGTTCGCCAAGGCCACCGGCGACCGCCCGTTCCGCCCGGGCCAGTACCGCCAGCAGGTCACACCGAAGGACTGGAACGTGGGGCCCGTGTGCGCGCCGCCCGGGGCCTGGGCCGGCGAGCAGGCCCTGGACATAGACATGGCGCACGGCCTCGCGCCCGATGCGAACGTTCTCTACGTCGGCGCCAACTCCTGTCTGGACAATGACCTCATGGACGCGGAGGCCACCGTCATCGACGGCCGCCTCGCCGACTCCATCTCCAACTCCTGGGCCGAGATCATCCACTCCGACCCCGGCCATCTGACGCCGGACCTGGTCAACGCGTGGAACCTGCTGTTCGAGCAGGCCGCCGCCGAGGGCATCGGCGTGTACTTCGCCGCGGGCGACTGCGGCGACTCCTCCCCTGGGGCGGCCGAGACCGGGGTCAACTGCGACGCGAAGACCACCGCGGCTCAGGCGGACTTCCCCAGCGGCTCGCCCTGGGTGACCTCCGTCGGCGGTACGACCCTGGCCCTCGACCGGCACGGCGACTATGCCTGGGAGACCAGCATGGGCGACGAACTGTCGGTCCTCACCGGCACCGGCACCCAACGGGCCTGGGGTCCCGTCCCCGGCGTCTTCGCGTTCGGCGGTGGCGGCGGGCTCAGCGACTTCCCCCAGCCGTGGTACCAGCACGGCCGCGTCCCCGCCCAGGCGGCGGGCGCGCCCGCCCGCCGGGCCACCCCCGACGTGGCCATGGAGGGCGACGGCGCCCTGCCCGTCCTGGTCGGGCTGACCGACGGCGGACAGTTCCAGCTTGTGGGCTTCGGCGGCACCTCCGCCGCCACCCCCGCCTTCGCCGCTCTCCAGGCCGACGCCCAGCAGGAGACCGGCCGCCCCCTCGGCTTCGCCAACCCGCTCCTGTACGCACTCGGCGGCACCCCGGCCTTCCGCGACGTAACGGACCAGCCGGCGGCCGCGGGCCCCGGCCCGCTCACCGCCGTACGCGACTACGGGCCATCGGACGACGAGAAGAACCGCTACGTCCTGTACGCCCTGGGCCGCGACTACGGCCTGCACGCCGGCCCCGGCTACGACTACGCCACCGGGCTCGGTTCGCCGGCGCCCGGCTACCTCCAGTGGTTCCGCCGCACTGGCGGAAGCCTGCGGTGACCCCGGACGCGATCGTGGTGGGGGCCGGCCCCAACGGGCTGGCCGCCGCCGTCGCCCTGGCACAGCGGGGGCTCGCGGTCACCGTCCTTGAGGCGGCCGACACCATCGGCGGCGGCACCCGTACCAGCGAACTCACCCTGCCAGGGCTGCTCCACGACCACTGCGCGGCCGTCCACCCCATGGCCGTCGCCTCGCCCTTCCTGCGCTCACTCGGTCTTGAGCGGCACGGCCTGGAATGGCGCCGGCCCGATATCGACCTCGCCCACCCGCTCGACGGCGGCCCCGCGGCGGTGCTGCGGCGTTCGCTGGAACAGACCGTGGGCGGCCTCGGTGCGGACGGAGCGGCATGGCGCCAGCTGTTCGCACCGCTCTCGCAACGGTACGAAGCCCTCGCCACCGACCTGATGGGCCCCCCGCTCCACCTGCCCCAACACCCTCTTTCGCTGGCTCGCTTCGGGCTTCTGGCTCCCCGGCCGGCCACCGCCGTCGCAAGGCGCTGGCACTCCGCACAGGCCCGCGCCCTGTTCGCCGGCGTGGCCGCGCACGCGCTGCGCCCCCTGTCCGCGCCCGGCAGCGCCGCCATAGCGCTCATGCTCATCGCGGCCGGGCACCGGCACGGCTGGCCCGTCGCCCACGGCGGGTCCCAGGCCATCACCAACGCCCTGGCGGCCCGCTTGACCGAACTCGGCGGCACGGTGGAGACCGGCGTCCGGGTCCGCTCACTGGCCGAACTGCCACCCACCCGCGTCACGTTGCTGGACGTGGCGCCGCGCAGCGCCATCGCGCTCTGCGGGGACCGCCTGCCTGCGCGCACCCGCCGCGCCTACGCACGCTGGAAGCACGGTCCGGCGGCGTTCAAGGTCGATCTGGCCGTCGAGGGCGGGGTGCCGTGGCGCGATGAGGCCTGCCGACGTGCCGGAACGGTCCACCTGGGTGGCACGTTGGAGGAGATCACCCACACCGAGCAGACCGTCGCGCGCGGCCGCATGCCGGAACGCCCCTTCGTCCTGGTTGCCCAGCAGTACTTGGCCGACCCGGTCCGATCGGCGGGCGACGTCCACCCCGTATGGGCTTACGCACACGTCCCGCACGGCTACACCGGCGACGCCACCGAAGCCGTACTGGCCCAACTGGAGCGCTTCGCCCCGGGGCTGCGTGACCGAGTGCTGGCCCGAGCGGCGATGTCCGCCCCGAGCCTGGAGGCGTACAACGCCAATTACGTAGGCGGCGATATCCTCACGGGCGCCAACACCCTCCCCCAGATGCTGCTGCGCCCCCGCGCCGCCCTGGACCCCTACCGCACCGGAATCCCAGGCGTCTTCCTGTGCTCCGCGGCAACCCCACCCGGCCCTGGCGTCCACGGCATGTCCGGCTACCACGCCGCCCGCTCGGCCCTACGCCACCTGCGCCTGCCCCAAGGAGGAACCCCCTGATGCCCAACCCGTTCGAGACCAAAACCGGCACATACCTGGTGCTCACAAACGAGGAGGGCCAACACTCTCTGTGGCCCAACTCCATTGCTGCCCCGGCCGGTTGGCCCGTCACCCGCGGCGATGGCACCCGCCAAGCGTGCCCCGACCACATCGAGCGGACGTGGAAGGACATGCGGCCAAATAGCTTGAGGAGGTGCGGACTTCGCGTTCGGCCGAGTGCAGGTCGAGGAAGAGCAGGAGTGAGCCACGTTCATTGAGCCCGCCCCCAGAGTGAGCTTCACCATCCTCGCCCCTGGGGGGCCGGAGCCCAGAAGGCTGGCCCCCCGGGGGCGTGTGCCATTAGGCCGCAGTGGTCAGGCTTTGGACGAGGGAGCGGGCCGCCCAGGCCGACCTCGACCACGTCCGCGGCCTGGTCGCCCCGGCCGACGCCGACGAGCCCGAGGATCTTGAGCGCATCGTCGCCCTGCTGGAGAAGGTCGTCGAGGACAAGGCCCCGCTCCCCGACATCGAGGAAGCGCGAGCACCATCGCGCTCGACAGCCTGAACGTGGCCGTACTGCGGGCACACCGCCAGCGTCAGAACGCGGAGCGGGAGAAGTGGGGCGATGCCTGGAAGGAGACCGGCAAGGTCTTCACGCAGGAAGACGGCTCGTGGCTCCAGCCGGAGACGGCTTCGGCGACCTTCCGGCGCATCCTCGCCACCACCGACCTGCCGCCGATCACCCTCCGGGACCGCCGGCACGTCGCCGCGACGATCACACACGGAAGCGGCGGCGACCTCCACACGATCAAGGAGACGCTGCGGCACTCCACGATCACGCTGACCTCGGACACGTACACGAGCCTGCTCCCCGAGGTCGACCAGGCGGCGGCGGAAGCGGCGGCGAAGCTGATTCCCCGTGCGCGCCCGTCCGCCTCGTGACCAGGCCCTGACGGCGCATCCGCTCACGCATCGCTCACGCACAGGCCCAACTTGGCCCTCAGAACACAGGAGCGCCCCGGCCGATGATCCCCGGCCGGGGCGCTCCGGTGGGGGTGAGAGGGGGGGGTCCCGCCCCCCCCTGGGGAGAGAGGGGGGGTG
>NZ_JBEZKW010000072.1:0-33665 GCF_040651795.1 Streptomyces sp. NPDC048361 | reverse complement strand
GGGTCACCCTATCCGCCTCCCCCGCTTTGGGGGGGGGGTTTTATTATTTCGGCTTTTGGGGGGGGGGCTTTTGGGGCACTAAACCCCGGCGGGGGGGGGGTGCCCGCTCGGGCACCCGCAGCCGGCCTGCCTTTTACAGGTATTGACCGGTGTTGGCCACCGTGTCGATGGAGCGTCCGGTGTCGGCGCCCTGCTTTCCGGTGACGAGCGTGCGGATGAATACGATCCGTTCGCCCTTCTTTCCGGAAATCCTGGCCCAGTCGTCCGGGTTGGTGGTGTTGGGCAGGTCTTCGTTCTCCTTGAACTCGTCCACGCAAGCCTGGAGGAGGTGGGAGATCCGGAGGCCCTTCTGGTTCTGGTCGAGGAAGGCCTTGATGGCCATCTTCTTGGCCCGGTCCACGATGTTCTGGATCATGGCGCCGGAGTTGAAGTCCTTGAAGTAGAGGACTTCCTTGTCGCCGTTGGCGTACGTGACTTCCAGGAAGCGGTTCTCCTCGGACTCCGCGTACATCTGCTCCACCACGGACTGGATCATCGCGTGGGTGGTGCCGTCCTTGTCCCCGTCGTGTTCGGCGAGGTCGTCGGCGTGCAGCGGGAGCGAGGACCTGAGGTACTTGGCGAAGATGTCCTTCGCCGCCTCAGCGTCCGGGCGCTCGATCTTGATTTTCACATCGAGCCGGCCGGGCCGCAGGATCGCGGGGTCGATCATGTCCTCGCGGTTGGAGGCGCCGATGACGATGACGTTCTCCAGGCCTTCGACGCCGTCGATCTCGGCGAGCAGCTGGGGGACGATGGTGTTCTCCACGTCCGAGCTGACTCCGGATCCGCGGGTGCGGAAGAGGGATTCCATCTCGTCGAAGAAGACGATGACGGGGGTGCCCTCGCTCGCCTTCTCCCTGGCTCGCTGGAAGACCAGGCGGATGTGGCGCTCGGTCTCACCGACGTACTTGTTGAGGAGCTCGGGGCCCTTGATGTTGAGGAAGTAGCTCTTCCCCGCGGGCTGGCCGGTCACCTCGGCGACCTTCTTGGCAAGGGAGTTGGCGACCGCCTTGGCGATCAGTGTCTTGCCGCATCCCGGCGGGCCGTAGAGCAGGATGCCCTTCGGTGGCCGTAGTTCGTGCTCCTTGAAGAGGTCGGGGTAGAGGTAGGGGAGTTCGACGGCGTCGCGGATCAGCTCGATCTGGTTGCCCAGGCCGCCGATCTTGTCGTAGTCGACGTCCGGGACCTCTTCGAGGACGAGTTCCTCGACTTCGCTCTTGGGGACCACTTCGTAGACGTAGCCGGACCTGGGTTCCAGCAGGAGCGCATCGCCGGGGCGGATGGTGATGTCCAGGAGCGGCTCGGCGAGCCTCACCACCCGTTCCTCGTCGGTGTGCCCGATCACCAGGGCGCGCTCGCCGTCCTCGAGGATCTCCTTGAGGGTGACGATGTCCCCGGCGCGCTCGAACTCCATGGCCTCGACCACGTTGAGCGCTTCGTTGAGCATGACTTCCTGGCCGCGCCTCAGTTCGTCGGGTTCGACGCTGGGGCTGACGTTCACCCGGAGCTTGCGGCCCCCGGTGAAGATGTCGACGGTGCCGTCCTCGTTGGACTGCAGGAAGACTCCGAAGCCGGCCGGCGGCTGTGCGAGCCGGTCGACTTCTTCCTTGAGGGCCACGATCTGGTCGCGGGCCTCGCGGAGCGTGTTGGCGAGCCGCTCGTTCTGTGCGGACACGCCTGCCAGGCTGGTCTGCAGCTCGACGATCCGCTCTTCGAGAATCCTCGTATGACGCGGCGAGTCGGCGAGCTTACGTCGCAGGACGGCGATTTCCTGCTCTAGATAGGCAACCTGGCCGGCTGGGTCCTCAGACCCCCGCCCGGGCCGGATGCCGCGGTTGTTGTCGTCGTCGTGGGCTGCCACGGTCCTCACCTCCTCCAAGGGGAGCTGGACGCTTCCTGACCCTACCTGGGCTGGTGGTGATTGAAACCCCTAGATCACAAAGACTCTGAGGTGTGTCTGATCTTCACCCTTGCGCTCTCCCTCACGTCAGGGGAATACCCACCCAACAACATCGGAAAGCGGGCGGTTGTTATCGTCGATGGAGTCAACACCCGTCAGGGCTGGCATCGATTGATTCATTCGCGCAGGAACGGCAGGCACATGAACGAGGCTCTCGAAGTCTGGATCGACCAGGACCTGTGCACCGGCGACGGCATCTGTGTCCAGTACGCCCCCGAGGTCTTCGAGCTGGACATCGACGGGCTTGCGTATGTGAAGAGCTCGGACGACGAGTTGTTGCAGACGCCGAAGGCCACAACGCCCGTGCCGTTGCCGCTGCTCCAGGACGTCGTGGACTCCGCGAAGGAGTGCCCGGGCGACTGTATTCACGTGCGCCGGGTTGCGGACAGCGTCGAGGTGTACGGGCCCGACGCCGAGTAGGCGCCGGGTGAGGGGGTGCCGCGGCGGGCCGGTCGTGCGGGCCCGTCCGGGGCTCAGGCGCCGAGGGCGTCGGCGCCGGTGGAGCGGATGAACTTCCCCGCTCGCCAGCGCCATTTGACCTCTTGGCGTACGTCCGGAGCGTAGCGCGGTACGTCGTCGGAGGAGTAGCCGAGGAGGGTCGCGGCGACCACTCCGTCACGCACCGCGAAGTCGGTGACGCTCTGCCGGTCCGCGGGGTTCACCAGGGTGGCCACCACGCGCGGGGGTGCGCCCTTCACCGCGGGCCGGGTCAGGACGTAGACGCCGCTGGGCGGGGTGCCGCCGCCGGCGTTGCAGTGCACGATCGCGACGGTTTCGGGGACGCCGTCGCCGTCGAGGTCGCCGGAGGCCTTCTTCTCCACCATGGTGCCGAGGTTTCCGCAGTCCAGTGGGAAGGCGACGGTGCCCGGATCAGGGGCGGCCTCGGTGGTGAGCGGGGTGCTGTGTCCGCTGGACGGCTGGGACGCCTTGGCCGGATCCGGCGTCAGGAAACCGGCGAGGGCGACGACTGCGGACATCGCGGTGGCGGTGGCGACCCAGTGCACGGGGCGGGCGTGGGTGTGCGCGAGCTCAGGGACGGCGGCATTCTGCACGCGGGAGGTCTCCTGTGGAGGGCGGTGCGGGCGGTGGGGTGGCCAGCATCGTGCCACACGTCACATGGGCGCGGAATACCGGGGCAACAGGCTCAACGCGAAGGCGCCGCCGCCGAGTTCCCGTGTCGGTCCGGGAACTCGGCGGCGGCGCCGGTTCGTTGTACGAGGCCCAGCTTCGGGACGTGTCAGTCCTTGTTGGGGCCCTCGTAGTCGTCGCCGTAAGCGCCCTTGGCGGGGCGACGGCGGCGCATGGGCGGCTCCACACCGTCCGCGAGGCGGCGGGCGGTGACGAGGAAGCCGGTGTGGCCGATCATCCGGTGGTCCGGGCGGACGGCCAGGCCCTCGACGTGCCAGTTGCGGATCATCGATTCCCACGGCTGGGGCTCGGCGAAGCAGCCGATCTCGCGGATGGACTCGACGGTGCGCGACAGCTGGGTGGTGGTGGCCACGTAGCAGCACAGAATGCCGCCGGGCACGAGCGCCTTGGAGACGGCGTCCAGGCACTCCCAGGGGGCGAGCATGTCGAGGATCACACGGTCGACGTCGGTGTCCGACAGGTTGTCCTGGAGGTCGCCCACGGTGAGCTGCCAGGCGGGGTGCGGGCCGCCGAAGTAGCGCTCCACGTTCTGCGTGGCGATTTCGGCGAAGTCCTCGCGGCGCTCGTAGGAGTGCAGCATGCCGTGGTCGCCGATGGCGCGCAGCAGGAAGGCACTCAGGGAGCCCGAGCCGACGCCGGCCTCGACGACGCGGGCGCCGGCGAAGATGTCGGCGAAGGCCAGGATCTGCCCCGCGTCCTTGGGGTAGACCACGGCGGCGCCGCGGGGCATGGACAGGACGAAGTCGGGGAGCAGGGGGCGCAGCGCGAGGTAGGCGACGTTTCCCGTGGTACGGACAACACTGCCCTCGGGAGCACCGATCAGCTCGTCGTGCGGGAAGGAACCCTTGTGGGTGTGGAAATTCTTCCCGGCTTCGAGCGTGAACGTGTAGTGGCGTCCCTTGGGGTCGGTGAGCTGGACCTGGTCCCCGACCTTGAAGGGCCCACGACGGCGGGCGGCACCGGTCGGTTCGGACATACGACCAGAGTACCGGCCGTTCCAGGTCTCGAACGCCACGTCCGTGGTGGCGCGGGGGTTTATGAGCCGGGCCGTGCCATGGCGGCGACGAAGGCCTTCTCGACGTCGGCGGCGGAGAGCACTCCGTAGATCTCGCCGGTCTCCTCGACGACGAGGTACTCGGTGGCGGGGGTGGCGCGGAGCAGGTCGAGCAGGGGCTCGCCAGCGAGTTCGGCGGGGACGCGCATGCCGTCGGTGAGGTCTTGGGCGAGGCCGCTGACGGCGACCCAGGGGCGGCGGTGTTCGGGTACGCCGACGATGGCGGCCTCGCGGACCAGGGCGGTGGGGTCGCCGTGTCCGTCGACGACGACCAGGGCGCGGGCGCCCGACTCGTTGGCGCGGCGCAGCGCCTCGGAGAGCGGGGTGGTGGATTCGACGGGGACGGCGCGGCGGGTGAGGGTGCGGGCGCGCAGCTCCGGCAGGTGTTCGCGCAGCCGGGCCATGCGCAGGCTGTTGCCGGCGCCGGTCCAGATGATCGCGGCGAGGATGGCGGCGAGCAGCGCGTCGGTGACGGTGTCCATGCCGCTGACTTCGTCGGGCGAGTTGCCGAGCGCTCCGGTCTGGGTGAGCAGGGGCAGGCCGATGAGGACCGTGACGGCCAGTGCGCGGCCGACCCAGGCGGCGGCGACGGTGCCGCTCATGGGCTTGCCGGTGATCTTCCACACGACGGCGCGGAGCATCCGGCCGCCGTCGAGGGGCAGGCCGGGCAGGAGGTTGAAGCCGGCGACGATGAGGTTGGAGACCATCAGTCCGGCGAGCAGCACGCCGGGGACGGTGCCGGGTTCGACGGCTTTCATGCCGAGGTAGAAGAGGCCGGACAGGACCAGGGAGAGCAGGGGGCCGACGAAGGCGAGGACGAATTCGCGGCCCGGTGTCTCGGTCTCCTTCTCGATCTCGGATACGCCGCCGAAGAACTGGAGCTGGATGCGGCGCACCGGCAGGCTGAAGCGGAGTGCGGCGACGGTGTGGGCGAGCTCGTGCACCAGGACGGACGCGTAGAAGGCGACGGCGAAGAAGAGGGAGACGAGGTAGCGGGCCGCGCCCAGTTCGGGCAGGACGCGGTCGAGCTGGCCGCCGAAGACCCAGGTGATGAGGGCGGCGACCAGGAACCAGCTGGGGGCGACGTAGACGGGCACGCCGAAGGGGCGGCCCATGAGGAGGCCGCCGCCGGGGCCGGGGCGCGGCTGCTTGCGGTTGCCGGGGCCCGCGCCGGGTTTCCCGTCCTCCGCGCCGGACCGCGGCCGTCCGCGCTTGCCGCTTTCGCCGCTGTCTTCCACGGGTTCCCTTCGTCGGTACGATGTCTGTCCCGGGAAATGTGCCCCGGGGCACCGGCCGGACTCACTTCGTCCGCCGTGTGTTCGCCGCATGGTGCGTTACCACGATCATGCAGGGTGAGGGCACCTGTCGTCGATGGTATTCCGCTCGCTGTCAGTGGCGGGTCGTAGGGTCTGAGTCATGAGTACGAGCACGGGTGGGGCCGCGGCCGCCCAGCAGCCCACGTCGCTGTCGCCGTCGCGGGCGAACGACTTCATGCAGTGCCCGCTGCTGTACCGGTTCCGGGTGATCGACCGGCTGCCGGAGAAGCCGAGCGAGGCCGCCACGCGCGGCACGCTGGTGCACGCGGTCCTGGAGCGGCTCTTCGACGATCCGGCGGCCGAGCGCACCGCGCCGCGCGCCAAGTCGATGATTCCCGGTCAGTGGGACCGGCTGCTCGAAGCGAAGCCTGAGCTGACCGAGTTGTTCGCGCAGGACACGGAGGGCGAGCGCCTGGCCAAGTGGCTCGGTGAGGCGGAGCGGCTCGTGGAGCGCTGGTTCTCGCTGGAGGACCCGACGCGCCTGGAGCCGGTGGAGCGGGAGTTCTTCGTCGAGACGGAGCTGGCTTCGGGGCTGCGGCTTCGCGGGGTCATCGACCGGGTTGATGTGGCGCCCACCGGTGAGGTGCGGATCGTCGACTACAAGACGGGCAAGGCGCCCCGGCCGCAGTACGCGGAGGGCGCGCTCTTCCAGATGAAGTTCTACGCCCTGGTGGTGTGGCGCCTGAAGCAGGTGGTGCCGCGCCGGCTCCAGTTGGTCTACCTCGGCAGCGGTGATGTGCTGACGTACGACCCGGTGGAGGCGGATCTGCTGCAGGTGGAGCGGAAGCTGCACGCGCTGTGGGAGGCGATCCGGCTGGCCACGGAGACGGGTGACTGGCGGCCGCGGCCGACCAAGCTGTGCGGCTGGTGCGATCACCAGGCGGTCTGCCCCGAATTCGGCGGGACTCCCCCGGTATACCCGTTGTCCATCGTCCCGGCTGCCGATTCGGCAGGCTGAGTGCGTCGGGCTTCCGGGCGCCGGGGTCCCCGTTCCCGGGGGGTCTCCTCTCCCCGGGGGGCCGCTTTCCTGGCGTCGCTGGGCGGGTGCCGCCGGGGCCGCCTGCCCGGACGGACCCGCCTGCGGTGAGCAGGGCAGAATGGGCCGGGTCCAGCAATCTGATGAGGAGTACCCGTGGCGATCCGCGTCCTACTGGTCGACGACCAGCCGCTGCTGCGCACCGGCTTCCGCATGATCCTGGAGGCCGAGCAGGACATCGCGGTGGTCGGCGAGGCCGGTGACGGTCTGCAGGCCCTCGATCAGGTGCGGGCGCTCCAGCCCGATGTGGTCCTGATGGACATCCGGATGCCGCGGATGGACGGGGTGGAGGCCACTCGGCAGATCAGCGGGCCGGGCAAGGACGGGCCGGCGAAGGTGCTGGTTTTGACGACGTTCGATCTCGACGAGTACGTGGTGGAGGCGCTCAAGGCGGGGGCCAGCGGCTTCCTCTTGAAGGACGCGCCCGCTACGGAGCTGGTGCAGGCGATCCGCGTGGTCGCGGCCGGCGAGGCGATGCTGGCGCCGTCGATCACGCGGCGGCTGCTCGACAAGTACGCCGATCACCTGCCGTCGGGTGAGGACCCGGTGCCGGACACGCTGCACACGCTGACCGACCGTGAGGTCGAGGTCCTGAAGCTGGTGGCGCGTGGTCTGTCCAACGCGGAGATCGCGGCGGATCTGTTTGTGAGCGAGACCACGGTCAAGACGCATGTGGGGCATGTGCTGACGAAGTTGGGGCTGCGGGATCGGGTGCAGGCGGCGGTCTATGCGTATGAGAGTGGGTTGGTGCGGCCTGGTGCCCAGTGAGGGCGGGGTGGCTCCCCGGCCCCCTGGGGGCTCTGCCCCCCTGGCCCCCGCTCCTCAGGCGCCGGAGGGGCTTCCGGGGCCACCGGCTGTAGATCGTCCGCGGGCCCGCTCGGGCTGGTCGCGCAGTTCCCCGCGCCCCTGGATGGGTTGGTCCGACGCCAGGTGAACAGGTGCCCCAAGAGAGGGGTGCCCGACACCCAGTGTGCAGGTGCCCGAAGAGGGGGTGCCTGACACCCAGTGTGCAGGTGCCCGAAGAGGGGGTGCCTGACACCCAGTGTGCAGGTGCCCCAAGAGGGGGTGCCTGACGCCCGGTGTGCAGGTGCCCCAAGAGGGGGTGCCTGACGCCCGGTTGGCAGGTGCGGGTTGGCTCGGGCTGATCGCGCAGTTCCCCGCGCCCCTTACGGGGCGCGGGGTAAGTGAAAGCCCGGCTGAGGGGTCAGCCCTTTTTGATTTCCCAGAAGCGGAAGACCGTTGACGGGTCCAGGGTCCATTCCAGGCCGGTGATCCCGGTGTGGGCGACCGCGTACTGCTTGCCCTGCCACAGGGGCAGGAGGGGGACCTCGTCCGCGACGGTGTCCTGGAGGCGCGCGAAGTCCGCTTCCGTGGCGGCGCGGTCGGTGGTGGCCGCGGTCTCCGGGAGGATCTCGTCGGTGATCTGCTTGTTCGTGTAGTTGTTGGACAGCACGTTGCCCTTGCCGAAGAAGGGCAGGGTGAAGTTGTCCGGGTCCGGGTAGTCGGGCACCCAGCCCTTGACGTAGACGCCGTACTTCCCGGCCTCGATGTCCTTCTCGTACTGCTTGAACTCGACCGACTTCACGTCCGCGTCGAACAGGCCGCTCGCGTTGAGCTGGGCCGCGATGGTCCTCAACTCCTCGTCGGTGGAGGGTCCGTAGCGGCTGGGCGTCGACCACAGAGTCAGCTTCACCTTGCCGGTGATGCCCGCCGTGTGCAGCGCCGCCTTCGCCTTGGCCGGCTGGGGGCTGCCGCCGTACGTGTCGAAGAACGCGGTGCTGTGGGCGGTGATGCCGCTCGGGATGACCGAGTACAGCGGGCTCGCGGTGGACGAGTAGACGTCGCGCACCAGGGCCTCGCGGTCGACGAGGTAGGCGATCGCCTTGCGCACCCCGAGCTTGCCCGCGACCGGGTCCTTCATGTTGAAGACCAGGTCCTGGACCTCGGCGCTGGTGCCCTCGACGACGTCGACTCCCTTGGTGCCGGAAGTCGACGAGGCCTGGAGGGCGGCGGTGTCCTTGGCGGTGAGGCCTCGGTAGACGAAGTCGACGTCGCCCTTGTCGAAGGCGGCGGCCAGCGCCTTCTGGTCGCCGTGGAAGAGCTTCAGGGTCAGGCCGGAGTTCTTCGCCTCGACGGTGCCCTTGTAGGAGGAGTTGACCGAGAAGACGGCCTGCTTCTCGCCGAAGGAGTTCAGCTTGTAGACGCCGGAGCCGACCGCCTTGCCGTCGGTGCGGAGCTTGTCGGCCGGGTACTCCTTGTGGTCGACGATCGAGCCGGCACCGGAGGCGATCTTGCTGGGGAAGGTCGCGTCCGGGACCTTGAGGTGGAAGACGACCGTGGTCGCGTCCGGGGTGTCGATCTTGCCGAGGGTGGCGAGCATCGGCGCCGGGCCGTTGTCGTCGTTGATCTTCAGGGTGCGCTCGAAGGAGTACTTGACGTCCTCGGAGGTCAGCTTGTCGCCGTTGCTGAAGGTGAGGCCCGGGCGCAGGGTGCAGCGGTAGACCGTGGAGCCGCCCTTGTCGAAGCTGCACGCCTGCGCGGCCTCGGGCTGGGGGGTCGAGCTGCCCTTGGGGAAGCTGAGCAGCGACTGGAACACGTTGTTGAACAGCAGCCATGAGCCGGGGTCGTACCCGGAGGCGGGGTCGGTGGCCAGGATGTCGTCGGACATCCCCATGACGATCGAGCCGCCGGAACTGGCCGCGCCTTCGCCCTGCTGCGTTCCGCAGCCGGTGAGGGCGCCGGCGGCCACTCCCGCCGCGAGCGGGGCCGTCAGCCATCGGTTGCGTATCTTCACGTGCGCGTGCCTCACAGTGCTGCGTGCGGGGGGGTGTGGCCGGCCGCGTCGCGTGGGGGACGCGGCCGGGTCGTGCGTCAGGCCTTGCCCCGGCCCAGCTCCCAGAGCCGGAGGTTGGACGAGGAGTCAATGGCCCATTCGGTGCCGGTGATGTCGGTGCGGGCCGCGACGTACTGCTTGCCCTGCCACAGCGGGATGACCGGGACTTCGTTGGCGACGATGTCCTGGATCTGCTCGAACGGCTTCGACGCCTGGTTGCGGTCGGCCGCCACCCGCGACTCGGGGATCAGCGTGTTGCGAATGTCGTTGTTGACGTACGGCGTGTTGAGGAAGTTGTCCTTGCCGAAGAACGGCGCGATGAAGTTGTCCGGGTCCGGGAAGTCGGGGAACCAGCCGAGGCCGTAGACCGCGTAGTCGCCCTTCTTCTGCGCCGGGCGGAACTTCGACCACTCGGTGCCCTGCACGGTCGTGTTGAACAGGCCGGTCGCGTTCAGCTGCTGGGAGAGGTTCTTGAACTCGTCCGCAGTGATCGAACCGTAGTGGTCCTTGGTGTAGTTGAGCGTGAGCTTGACCGGCGTCTGTATGTTGGCGGCCTTGAGGATCTGCGCCGCCTTGGCCTTGCTGGCCTCGCCGTACTTGTTGAAGAACGAGTTGGTGTGCCCGGCGATCGAGGTGGGGATCAGCGAGTACAGCGGCTCGGCGGACTGCCCGTACACCTTGCTCACCAGGGTGCTGCGGTCGATGGACTGGGCCATCGCCTGGCGCACGGCCTTGTTCTTGACCGCCGGGTCGTCGGTGTTGAAGCCCAGGTAGCGGATTTCGAGACCGGGCATCTCGACGAGGTTGACGTCCTTGCTCGGGCTGACCTGCATCTGCTGGATCTGCCCGGGCGCCATGGCGCGCGCCATCAGGTCGATGTCGCCCTTGCCGAGCGCCGTGCCCATGGCTTCGGCGGACGGGAAGGAGCGCAGCTCGACCTTGTCGTTGGCGAGCTTCACGTCGCCCTTGTAGTTCGGGTTCTTGGTGAACGTGAAGCTCACCGCCTGGTCGCCCTTGACGTCGGCCTTCATCGTGTACGGGCCGGAGCCGTCCACCTCGAAGCCGCTGCGGAGCTTCTTCGGCTCGTACTTGTCCTTCGGCACGATGCCCGCGGCGGGCGTCGCCAGCTTGTACGGGAAGGTGGCGTCGGGCGTCTTCAGGTGGAAGACGATCTCGCCGGCGCCCTTGGTCTCCATCGTGTCGATGTTGTCGAGGAGACCGGCGGGGCCGTTGTCGTCCTTGATGGCGATGACACGCTGGATGGAGTACTTCACGTCGTCGGCGGTCACCTGGGTGCCGTCGGAGAACTCCAGGCCGTCGCGCAGGGTGCAGCGGTAGCTCTCGTTCTCCTTGTCGGTGAAGCCGCACGAGGAGGCCGCGTCGGGGACGGGCAGGCCGCCGCCGCGCGGAACGTGGACCAGCGACTGAGTCGTCTGCATCATCACGTTCCAGATGCCGGTCTCATAGGCGTGCGCCGGATCGAAGGGGGCGGGGGCGTCCTTGGTGGCCACGAACTGGTCCGTGGTTCCCACGACGATGGTCTTGCCGCCGCCTCCCCCGCTCTCCGATCCGCCGCACGCGGCGAGTACGGGGGCGAGCAGGCCCACTACGGCCGGCAGCACCAAAGTCTTGCGGTTCATCCTGGACGATCTCCCTTGTCCGGCACTTTGGGTGGAGCTGTGTACGGGACACTCGCCGCGTCCGCCCGTTCGGGGCGGGGCGATCGGGCCGGGTTTGTGCGATCGGACCTGCGCTCCCGTCCGCTGGGTGTGCGGCGGGACAGATAAGGGTGCGGCGAAGTTCTCGCGACGAGATTAGTGCGCGCCGCGAGCAAAGCTGGAACTGGCGTCCACACCCGGGGAATCGATCGGTCCGTACACATACCGGGCCCCCGATATGGAACGCCGGAATGTTTCGTACACCGGTTCACCAAACGGGACACAAGGGCACGCCGGACGGTGGCGCGGGGCCCCGATCGAGCCGCTGTCGACCCCGCTCCGGGTGACGAACGTCACCAGTGGCACCCTTTGACTGCGGGGTACACGCGCGGCGAATCGTCACGGACCACACACGTCCGGCTGCGGCGCGTTTCCGCTGAGAGCGGGGAGGCCTCGCCGGTCCGGCTGGTTCACCCGCGCGCTCCGGGTGCGCGAGCCGGCGAGGGGGGCCCGCGGCCGGCCCGGGCAGTTCACCCGCGTGAGCAGGCTGCGCGAGCCGGCGGGGCGGCCCGCGGCCGGGCCGGTCAGTTCACCCGCGTGACCAGGGTGCGCGAGCCGGCGGGGCGGCCCGCGGCCGGGCCGGTCAGTTCACCCGCGTGACCAGGGTGCGCAGGAACGCCAGGTCGATCTCTTCGAGCGAGCCGACCACGACACGGTTGTCCACGGCCTCGATGGGGGCCACGGACGGCACCGCGACGACCCGGCAGCCCGCCGCCTCGGCCGCGGCGACACCGGTCGCGGTGTCCTCGACCACGGCGCATCTGGAGGGCTCCGCACCGAGCCCGCGGGCGGCGATCAGATACGGGTCGGGGTACGGCTTGGTGCGGGCCACCTCGTCGCCCGCGACGGTCAGCGCGAAGTGCTCGGGGCCGAGTGAGGCCACGATCTTGTCGATGATGCGGCGGTGCGAGGCGGAGACCAGGGCGGTGGGGATGCGGTGAGCGGCGAGCTCGGCGAGCAGCCGCGCGGCGCCGGGCATCAGCGGCACCCCTCGGGAGATCCGCGCCTCGAAGTGGTCGTTGAGCAGCACGGTCAGCTCGGCGACGGTGATGTCGGCGCCGGTGGCCTCGATGAGGAAGGCCGCGCTGCGCGTCATGGGCCCGCCGACCACCACGTCCCGCCACGCCTCGTCGAGGACGTGCCCGAGGGCGGCGAACGCCTCGCGCTCGGCGTCCCACCAGAACCCCTCGGTGTCGACGAGCGTGCCGTCCATGTCGAGCAGGACGGCCTGAAGGGCGGAGCCTTCGGCCGTCCGTGTGATGGCTGTGGGGACCGTACTGGTCATCGGCACACCTCCTGGAGGGACGCAAAGGCCGGTCGCTCTCCCCAGCGGGGAAAAGCGACCGGCCTTTTTACTGGGCCGACCAGTGTACGTCCGGTCCGCTGAACGTGCGCTGAATTAACCGGGGCGCTTGGTCATCGGGCGTTGAAGTACTTGGCTTCGGGGTGGTGGATGACGATGGCGTCGGTGGACTGCTCGGGGTGGAGCTGGAACTCCTCGGAGAGGTGGACGCCGATCCGCTCCGGTTCGAGCAGCTCGGCGATCTTGGCCCGGTCCTCCAGGTCGGGGCAGGCGCCGTAGCCGAGCGAGAAGCGCGCACCGCGGTACTTGAGCGCGAACATGTCCTCGACCTGCGAGGGGTCCTCGCCGGCGAAGCCGAGCTCGGAGCGGACCCGGGCGTGCCAGTACTCGGCGAGCGCCTCGGCCAACTGCACGGACAGGCCGTGGAGTTCGAGGTAGTCGCGGTAGGCGTTGGCCTCGAAGAGCTTGGCCGTCTCCTCGCCGATGCGGGAGCCGACGGTGACGACCTGGAGGCCGACCACGTCAATCTCGCCGGACTCTTCCGGGCGGAAGAAGTCCGCGAGGCAGAGCCGGCGGCCGCGGCGCTGGCGCGGGAAGGTGAAGCGGGTGCGCTCGGAGCCGTCGTCGTTGAGGAGGATCAGGTCGTCGCCCTTGGAGACGCAGGGGAAGTAGCCGTGCACGACGGCCGCCTCCAGGAGGCCCTCGGTGTGCAGCTTGTCGAGCCAGCCGCGCAGGTGCGGGCGGCCCTCGCTCTCCACCAGCTCCTCGTACGTCGGTCCGCCCTTGCGGGCTTCCTTCAGGCCCCACTGGCCCTTGAAGAGCGCGCCCTCGTCGAGCCAGGACGCGTACTCCTTGAGCGGGATGCCCTTGACGACGCGGGTGCCCCAGAACGGCGGGGTGGGGACCGGGTTGTCGGTGGCGACGTCCGAGCGCACCGAGCCCTCGGGCTCCTCCGCCTCCAGGACGGGTGTGTCCCGCTTGGGGACACGGCGCTGCTTGAGCTCGGGCAGTACGGCGCCGGGCACGCCGCGCTTGACGCCGATCAGGGCGTCCATCAGGCGCAGGCCCTCGAAGGCGTCGCGGGCGTAGCGGACTTCGCCCTCGTAGATCTCGTGCAGATCCTGCTCGACGTAGGCGCGGGTCAGGGCGGCGCCGCCGAGGATGACCGGGTACTCGGCGGCCAGCTTGCGCTGGTTGAGCTCCTCCAGGTTCTCCTTCATGATCACGGTGGACTTGACCAGGAGGCCCGACATGCCGATGACGTCGGCGCGGTGCTCCTCGGCGGCGTCCAGGATCGCGGAGACCGGCTGCTTGATGCCGAGGTTGACGACGTTGTAGCCGTTGTTGGACAGGATGATGTCGACGAGGTTCTTGCCGATGTCGTGGACGTCGCCGCGCACGGTGGCGAGCACGATCGTGCCCTTGCCCTCCGCGTCGGACTTCTCCATGTGCGGCTCCAGGTGGGCCACCGCCGTCTTCATGACCTCGGCGGACTGGAGCACGAACGGCAGCTGCATCTGGCCGGAGCCGAAGAGTTCGCCGACCACCTTCATGCCGGCGAGCAGGGTGTTGTTCACGATGTCGAGGGCGGGTGTGGACTGGAGGGCCTCGTCGAGGTCGGCCTCCAGGCCGTTCTTCTCGCCGTCGATGATGCGGCGCTGGAGCCGCTCGTCCAGGGGCAGCGCGAGGAGCTCCTCGGCCTTGCCCGCCTTCATCGACTTCATGTTGACGCCCTCGAAGAGCTCCATGAGCCGCTGCAGGGGGTCGTAGCCCTCGGCGCGCCGGTCGTAGATCAGGTCGAGGGCCACCTTGACCTGCTCCTCCTCCAGGCGCGCGATGGGGAGGATCTTGGAGGCGTGCACGATCGCCGAGTCGAGGCCGGCCTTGACGCACTCGTCGAGGAACACGGAGTTGAGGACGACACGGGCGGCCGGGTTGAGGCCGAAGGAGATGTTGGACAGGCCGAGCGTGGTCTGCACGTCGGGGTGGCGGCGCTTGAGTTCGCGGATCGCCTCGATGGTGGCGACGCCGTCCTTGCGGGACTCCTCCTGGCCGGTGCAGATGGTGAAGGTGAGGGTGTCGATGAGGATGTCCGACTCGTGCACCCCCCAGTTGCCGGTGAGGTCCTCGATGAGGCGCTCGGCGATGGCGACCTTGGTTTCGACGGTGCGGGCCTGGCCCTCTTCGTCGATGGTGAGCGCGATCAGCGCGGCGCCGTGCTCGGCGGCCAGCCTGGTGACCTTCGTGAAGCGCGACTCGGGTCCGTCGCCGTCCTCGTAGTTGACGGAGTTGATGACGGCCCGGCCGCCCAGTTTCTCCAACCCGGCCTGGAGGACCGGGAGTTCGGTGGAGTCCAGGACGATGGGCAGGGTGGAGGCGGTCGCGAAGCGGCCGGCCAGTTCGGCCATGTCGGCGACGCCGTCGCGGCCCACGTAGTCGACGCACAGGTCGAGCATGTGGGCACCCTCGCGGATCTGGTCGCGCGCCATCTCCACGCAGTCGTCCCAGCGGCCCTCCAGCATGGCCTCGCGGAACTTCTTCGACCCGTTGGCGTTGGTGCGCTCGCCGATCGCCATGTACGCGGTGTCCTGGCGGAACGGCACGGTCTGGTAGAGCGAGGCGGCGCCCGGCTCGGGGCGCGGGTGGCGCTCGACGGGGGCGGTGCCGCGCACCCGCTCGACGACCTGGCGCAGGTGCTCGGGCGTCGTACCGCAGCAGCCGCCCACCAGGGAGAGCCCGTAGTCGCGGACGAAGTTCTCCTGGGCGTCGGCGAGGCCCTCGGGGCCGAGCGGGAAGTGGGCGCCGTCCTTGGTCAGGACGGGCAGCCCTGCGTTGGGCATGCACAGGAGCGGAATACGGGAGTGCCGGGTGAGGTAGCGCAGGTGCTCGCTCATCTCGGCGGGGCCGGTCGAGCAGTTCAGGCCGATCATGTCGACGCCGAGGGGTTCGAGCGCGGTCAGCGCGGCGCCGATCTCGGAGCCGAGCAGCATGGTGCCGGTCGTCTCGAAGGCGAGCGAGACCACGAGCGGCAGGTCGGTCCCGGCCGCCTCCATGGCGCGGCGGGCGCCGAGGATGGCGGACTTGGTCTGGAGCAGGTCCTGGGTGGTCTCGACGATCAGGGCGTCGGCGCCGCCCGCGATGAGGCCTTCGGCGTTGGCCTGGAAGCCGTCGCGCAGGGTGGCGTAGTCGATGTGGCCGAGTGTCGGCAGCTTGGTGCCGGGGCCGATGGAGCCGAGGACCCAGCGCTGCTGTCCGGTGGAGGCGGTGAACTCGTCGGCGACCTCGCGGGCGATCCGGGCGCCGGACTCCGACAGCTCGAAGACGCGCTCGGGGATGTCGTACTCGCTCATCGCGGTGTGGTTGGCGCCGAAGGTGTTGGTCTCCACGCAGTCCACCCCGACCGCGAAGTACGCCTCGTGCACCGAGCGCACGATGTCGGGCCGGGTCGCGTTCAGGACCTCGTTGCATCCTTCGAGGTCCTGGAAGTCCTCCAGGGTGGGGTCCTGCGCCTGCAGCATGGTGCCCATCGCACCGTCGGCCACCACCACCCGGGTGGCGAGTGCCT
Organism: Streptomyces sp. NPDC048361; assembly: GCF_040651795.1. Taxonomy (NCBI): domain Bacteria; kingdom Bacillati; phylum Actinomycetota; class Actinomycetes; order Kitasatosporales; family Streptomycetaceae; genus Streptomyces; species Streptomyces sp. NPDC048361. The sequence continues at coordinate 17,692 of NZ_JBEZKW010000072.1, read as the reverse complement.
CACGGAGGGCGTCGATACGGGTCCGGCTGTCAGCGGAAGGGGTCGGCAACGAGGCCATGGATGTACTCCCTGGAGTGCGACGGCTGTCGGCTTTGCGCCGTCCGGTGGGAGGGCGCACATCGTCAGCCTAACCGGGCGGCCCCGGGCCGCGCGCGGGTGTATCAGCGGGCGGACGCCGGGCGTGGCGCCGCGCATCGGCGTCCTGAAGTGCGCACGCGCGCGTGCTGAAGCGTCACGTGTGCGCCCTGGAGCGTCACGCGGGGCAGGGGTCACGGTGACACGGGGTCGACAACGGCCGATACTGTTCAGCATTGTCGAACCAGTTGATCTCAGAGTCGGCCGCTTGAGCGGAACCGCCGGCTCGGCAGTGCCCGAAAGGGAGGGAGCGCGATGGCGCGCAACATCCAGTCGCTCGAACGGGCGGCCGCCATGCTGCGGCTGCTCGCCGGGGGCGAGCGGCGGCTCGGCCTGTCCGAGGTGGCCTCCACGCTCGGCCTCGCGAAGGGTACCGCGCACGGCATCCTGCGCACCCTCCAGGCCGAGGGCTTCGTGGAGCAGGACCCGGCGTCCGGCCGCTATCAGCTGGGCGCGGAGCTGCTACGCCTCGGCAACAGCTACCTCGACGTCCACGAGCTGCGGGCCCGGGCCCTGGTGTGGACCGACGACCTGGCCCGGTCCAGCGGCGAGAGCGTGTACGTGGGGGTGCTCCACCAGCAGGGCGTGCTGATCATGCACCACGTCTTCCGGCCCGACGACAGCCGCCAGGTGCTCGAGGTGGGCGCCATGCAGCCGCTGCACTCGACGGCGCTCGGCAAGGTGCTCTCCGCGTACGACCCGGTGGCGCACGGCGAGGCCGTGGAGTGCGCGCGCGAGGCGTTCACGCCCCGCACGGTGACGGCTGCCGAGGAGTTCGAGCGGCTGCTGGACGAGATTCGCGCACGCGGCTGGGGCTCGGACGTCGAGGAGACATGGGACGGCGTCGCCTCGGTGGCCGCGCCCATCCACGACCGGCGCAGGATGCCGGTCGGCGCGGTGGGCGTCACGGGCGCGGTGGAGCGGGTCTGCAAGGGCGGCGAGGTGCGCCCCGAGCTGGTGGCGGCGGTACGGGACTGTGCCCGCGCGGTCTCGCGTGACCTGGGCGCCGGGCGGTTCTAGCCGAGGACTCGCCGCACGTCGGCAGGGCCCATAGCACCGCATGATCTTGGTCGCTCGGCCAGGTCCATGTTTGGCGGTTCGTACCACCTGGTAACGATCAGGGATTCCCGTCACAGAACTCTTGACGCGCAGTTAACCTCAGGGCAAAACTGCCGTTCAACGGTCGGCATTGTCGAACACCTACCGGCAATACGAGTTAGAGTGTGACAACGCCATGGGCCGGCAGCCCTCAGCCATGAGGGCGCGGATCACCGGAGAGACCCGGTGATCCGCCTGTTGGGGATTTCCCCTGGACGAAGGACAAAGGAGTCGCGGGTGTCCAGCCACGACATTTTCATCGGCGAGACCATCGGTACCGCCGTGCTCATCCTGCTGGGCGGTGGCGTGTGCGCCGCCGTCACACTGAAGCGTTCGAAGGCCCGTAACGCCGGCTGGCTCGCGATCACCTTCGGGTGGGGCTTCGCGGTACTGACCGGCGCCTACATCTCCGCCCCCCTCTCGGGCGCCCACCTCAACCCCGCGGTGACCCTCGGTCTCGCGATAGAGGGCGGCACCAAGTGGAGCGACGTCCCCGTGTACCTCGGCGGACAGATCCTCGGTGCCATGATCGGCGCGGTGCTCGTGTGGCTGGCCTACTACGGCCAGTTCCACGCCCATCTGACCGACCCCGAGATCGTGGGTGACTGCAAGGCGGTCGAGGCCCGCGAGAGCGAGGCCGGCCCCGTGCTCGGCGTCTTCTCGACCGGCCCGGAGATCCGCAACGTCGTCCAGAACGTGGTCACGGAGATCATCGCCACCATCGTGCTGGTCCTGGCCATCCTGACCCAGGGCCTCAACGGCGACGGCAAGGGTCTCGGCGTCATCGGTGTCCTGATCACCGCGCTCGTCGTGGTCGGCATCGGCCTCTCGATCGGCGGCCCGACCGGCTACGCCATCAACCCGGTCCGTGACCTCGGTCCGCGCATCGTGCACTCGCTGCTCCCGCTGCCCAACAAGGGCGGCTCGGACTGGAGCTACGCGTGGATCCCGGTCGTGGGCCCGCTGATCGGCGGCGCCATCGCCGGCGGTATCTACAACATCGCCTTCGCCTGACGCGACACGTCGAGACCCCCTTCGGACTTCCAGGAGCACCCATGAGCGACATCCACTCCACCGGCCCCTTCATCGCGGCCATCGACCAGGGCACCACCTCCAGCCGCTGCATCGTCTTCGACAAGGACGGCCGGATCGTCTCGGTCGAGCAGAAGGAACACGAGCAGATCTTCCCCAAGCCGGGCTGGGTCGAGCACGACGCCAACGAGATCTGGGCCAACGTCCAGGAAGTGGTGAGCGGCGCGGTCGAGAAGGCGGGCATCACCGCCGCCGACGTCAAGGCGATCGGCATCACCAACCAGCGCGAGACCACGCTGATGTGGGACAAGTCCACCGGCGAGCCCGTGCACAACGCGCTGGTCTGGCAGGACACCCGTACCGACGCCCTCTGCCGCGAGCTCGGCCGCAACGTCGGCCAGGACCGCTTCCGCCGCCAGACCGGTCTGCCGCTCGCCTCTTACTTCGCGGGCCCGAAGGTGCGCTGGCTGCTCGACAACGTCGAGGGGCTGCGCGAGCGCGCCGAGCGCGGCGACATCCTCTTCGGCACCATGGACTCCTGGGTCATCTGGAACCTGACCGGCGGCACCGACGGCGGTGTCCACGTCACGGACGTCACCAACGCCTCGCGCACCCTCCTGATGAACCTGCACGACATGGCGTGGGACGAGAAGATCCTGCACTCCATGGACATCCCGGCGGCCGTGCTGCCCGAGATCCGCTCCTCCGCCGAGGTGTACGGGCACGCCAAGGGCGGCGTCCTGGACGGCATCCCCGTCGCCTCCGCGCTCGGCGACCAGCAGGCGGCCCTGTTCGGCCAGACCTGCTTCTCGGAGGGCGAGGCCAAGTCCACCTACGGCACCGGCACCTTCATGCTGATGAACACCGGTGACAAGCCCGTCAACTCCTACAACGGCCTGCTCACCACCGTGGGCTACCAGATCGGCGACCAGAAGCCGGTCTACGCCCTCGAAGGCTCCATCGCCGTCACCGGCTCGCTCGTCCAGTGGATGCGCGACCAGATGGGCATGATCAAGACCGCGGCCGAGATCGAGACGCTCGCGTCCTCGGTCGAGGACAACGGCGGCGCGTACTTCGTGCCGGCCTTCTCCGGCCTGTTCGCCCCATACTGGCGCCCCGACGCCCGCGGTGTGATCGCCGGCCTCACCCGGTACGTCACCAAGGCGCACATCGCGCGCGCCGTCCTTGAGGCCACCGCCTGGCAGACCCGCGAGATCAGCGACGCCATGACGAAGGACTCGGGCGTCGAGCTGACCGCGCTGAAGGTCGACGGCGGCATGACCTCCAACAACTTGCTGATGCAGACCCTCTCGGACTTCCTGGACGCGCCGGTGGTGCGCCCCATGGTCGCCGAGACGACCTGCCTCGGCGCCGCCTACGCCGCCGGCCTGGCCGTCGGCTTCTGGCCGGACACCGACGCGCTGCGCGCCAACTGGCGCCGGGCGGCGGAATGGACCCCTCGCATGGACGCCGACCAGCGTGACAGCGAGTACAAGAACTGGCTCAAGGCCGTAGAGCGGACCATGGGCTGGATCGAGGACGAGGAGTAATCGACATGACCACCCTGCAGAGCGTCCCCGCGCTCGGGACGCACCCGGCCCCCGGCTCCACCGTGTCTTCCTTCAAGGCAGCGAGCCGCGCCGAGACTCGGGAGCAGCTCGACAAGGCGACGTACGACCTCCTGGTCATCGGCGGCGGCATCCTGGGCATCTCCACCGCCTGGCACGCCGCGCAGTCCGGTCTGCGGGTGGCCCTGGTGGACGCCGGCGACTTCGCCGGCGCCACCTCCTCCGCCTCCTCCAAGCTGCTCCACGGCGGTCTGCGCTACCTGCAGACCGGCGCGGTGAAGCTGGTCGCGGAGAACCACTTCGAGCGGCGTGCGGTCTCCCGTCAGGTGGCCCCGCACCTCGCCAACCCCCTCACCTTCTACCTGCCCGTGTACAAGGGCGGCCCGCACGGCGCCGCCAAGCTGGGTGCGGGCGTGTTCGCCTACTCGGCCCTGTCCGCCTTCGGCGACGGCGTCGGCCACCTGCTCTCCCCCGCCAAGGCCGCGGCGGACGTGCCGGAGCTGCGTACGGACAACCTGAAGGCCGTGGCCGTCTACGGCGACGACCAGATGAACGACGCCCGCATGGCCCTGATGACGGTGCGCGCCGCCGTCGAGGCCGGCGCGGTCGTGCTCAACCACGCCGAGGTCACCGGTCTGCGCTTCACCAAGGGCCGGGTGACGGGTGCCGAGCTCAAGGACCGGCTGGACGGCGAGGAGTTCGGCGTCGACGCGCGACTCGTCCTCAACGCCACCGGGCCCTGGGTCGACCACCTGCGCAAGATGGAGGACGCCAACTCGGCCCCCTCCATACGCCTGTCGAAGGGCGCGCACCTGGTCCTCAAGCGCACCGCCCCCTGGAAGGCCGCACTCGCGACCCCCATCGACAAGTACCGCATCACCTTCGCCCTCCCCTGGGAGGACATGCTGCTGCTCGGCACCACCGACGAGGAGTTCGAGGGCGACCCGGCGGACGTTCGCGTCACCGAGGCGGACACCGCGCAGATCCTGGACGAGGCCGCGTTCTCCATCCGCGACCAGCAGCTGTCCCGCGATCTCATCACGTACTCCTTCGCCGGTCTGCGGGTCCTGCCCGGCGGCCCCGGTGACACCTCGAAGGCGAAGCGCGAGACGGTCGTCACCGAGGGCCGCGGCGGCATGCTGTCGGTGGCCGGCGGCAAGTGGACGACCTTCCGCCACATCGGCCGTACGGTGATGAAGAAGCTGGAGCAGCTGCCGGGCCACCCGCTCGGCGACGACTTCGAGCCCATCTCGCAGCTCCCCGGCAAGATGCCGCTGCCCGGCATCGCCAACCCGCGCGCCGTCGCCCACCGCCTGATGGTGGACGGCCAGGCGCCCGGCCCGCGGATGGCGGCGGACACCGCGCGGCACCTGGCCACGCACTACGGTTCGCTCTCCTTCGACATCGCGCGTCTGGCCAACGAGGACACGTCGCTCGCCGAGCGCATCCACCCGGACGCCCCGGAGATCTGGGCCCAGGTCGCCTACGCCCGGGACCACGAGTGGGCCGAGACCGCCGACGACGTGCTGCGCCGCCGTACGACCCTGACGATCCGGGGTCTGGCCACGGACGAGATCCGCGGCAAGGTCGACGACCTGCTGAAGGCGAAGAACTGACGACCCGTCAGCTCCGAGCGCGGCACAGACAGGGGCGGCTCCCGCACACCGGGGGCCGCCCCTGCGGCATGACCGGGTGCGCGGCACCTCCCGGCAGGACCGATCCCCGCTTTTCACGGTCATGGGGCCGTGCACGGGGGCTGCGGCGGGGTAGGTCTGAAGCCGTAAGGTTGGGTCGTACACAAGGAACTTCTGAGGGAGGCACTGGGTGATCGAGCTGGAGGGCGTTCCCGAGCTGGTCGACCCGGTCATGATCGCCGCGTTCGAGGGCTGGAACGACGCGGGCGACGCCGCCTCCTCCGCGGTCGCACACCTGGACACGGTGTGGAAGGGCGAGGTCTTCGCCGCGCTGGACGCGGAGGACTACTACGACTTCCAGGTCAACCGGCCCACCGTGTGGCTGGACGGTGGGGTCCGCAAGATCACATGGCCCACCACCCGGCTCTCCGTCGTCCGGGTCGGCGGCGACAAGCCGCGCGACCTGGTGCTGGTGCGCGGCATCGAGCCGTCGATGCGCTGGCGCTCGTTCTGCAACGAGATCCTGGGCTTCGCCCATGAGCTGGGCGTCGAGATGGTGGTGGTCCTGGGGGCGCTGCTCGGTGACACCCCGCACACCCGTCCGGTTCCGGTCAGCGGTGTGACCAGCGACCCGGACCTCGCGCGGACCATGGACCTGGAGGAGACCCGCTACGAGGGCCCGACGGGCATCGTCGGCATCCTCCAGGAGGCGTGCACCCACGCGGGCGTGCCGGCGGTCAGCCTGTGGGCGGCGGTGCCGCACTACGTGTCGCAGCCGCCGAACCCGAAGGCCACCCTCGCCCTGCTCAACCGCCTCGAAGACCTGATCGACCTGAGGATCCCGCTCGGCGAGCTCGCCGAGGACGCCCGGGCCTGGCAGCTCGGCGTCGACCAGCTGGCTGCCGAGGACAGCGAGGTGGCCGAATACGTACAGACCCTGGAGGAGGCGCGGGACACCGCGGACCTTCCGGAGGCGTCCGGCGAGGCCATCGCCCGGGAATTCGAGCGGTACCTCAGACGGCGCGACGGCGGCCCCGGTCCGGGCGGCCCAAGCGGTCCCGGAGGCCCCGGCCCAGGCGGTCAGGGCGCGGCCGGCAGCCATGCCACCGAGGGTGACGGCTCGTACCTGAGGGACACCTCCAGCGGGCGTACCCGGCCGCCGAAGCCCCCGAAGACGGACGATCCCGGCGAGGAGTCTCCCGGGGACCAGCCAGGAGAGTAGCCCCCGGCCGCCGGGCGGCCCCCGAGGACCAGCCGGGAGCAGCCCTCGGCCGCCGGGCGCCGTTTCGCGTTGCGGCGCCTGCCCGTGCGCGGGAAGGTCGAAGGACCAGTGCCTTCAGGAGGTGTCGTACGACATGGCCATCGCCACGGTGAATCCGGCTACCGGTGAGACCCTCAAGACCTTCGGGACGATGGGGCCCGAGGAGGTCGAGCGACGGCTCGCGACGGCCGAGACAGCCTTTGCCTCCTATCGCACGACCGCCTTCGCCGAACGGGCCCGGCTCGTGCTGCGGGCGGCCGACCTCCTGGACGGCGACCGGGACGACATCGCGCGCACCATGACCCTGGAGATGGGCAAGCCGGTCGTGGCGGCGCGCGCCGAGGCCGCGAAGTGCGCGAAGGCGCTGCGCTGGTACGCCGAGCACGCCGAGGCCCTGCTCGCCGACGAGGAGCCGGCCGAGGACGATGTCCGCGATTCCGGCGCCGAGCGGGCCCGGGTCCACTACCGGCCGCTCGGCGTGGTCCTCGCCGTGATGCCGTGGAACTTCCCGCTCTGGCAGGTCGTACGGTTCGCGGCACCCGCCCTGATGGCGGGCAATGTGGCCCTGCTCAAGCACGCGTCGAACGTGCCGCAGACCGCCCTTTACCTGGAGGACCTGTTCCGCAGGGCCGGCTTCCCCGACGGCTGTTTCCAGACCCTCCTGATCGGCTCCGACGGTGTCGAGAAGGTGCTGCGCGACCGCCGGGTGGCGGCGGCCACGCTGACCGGAAGCGAGCCCGCGGGCCGCTCGGTCGCGGCGATCTGCGGCGACGAGATCAAGAAGACGGTGCTCGAACTCGGCGGCAGCGACCCCTATGTGGTGCTCGCGTCCGCCGATGTCGAGCGGGCCGCGCGGACCGCGGTCACCGCCCGGACGCAGAACAACGGGCAGTCCTGCATCGCCGCGAAGCGGTTCATCGTCCACGACGAGGTGTACGACGCTTTCGTGGAGCAATTCACCGCGGGGATGCGGGAGTTGACGGTCGGCGATCCGCTCGACGAGGGCACCGACATCGGGCCGCTCGCCAGCGAGCAGGGCCGCAGCGACCTGGAGGAGCTGGTCGAGGACGCCGTACGCAAGGGGGCGACCGCGCTGTGCGGCGGGAGCCGACCGGAGGGCGTCGACGCGGGCTGGTTCTATCTGCCCACCGTGCTCGCCGGTGTCACCTCCGACATGCGGATCCACCACGAGGAGACGTTCGGCCCGGTCGCCACGCTCTACCGGGTGCGCGATGTCGACGAGGCGCTGTCGTTCGCCAACGACACGCCGTTCGGCCTGAGTTCCAACGTCTGGACCCGGGACGACGCGGAGGTGGACCGCTGCGTACGCGACCTTCAGGCGGGCGGGGTGTTCTTCAACGGGATGACCGCCTCCCACCCGGCGCTGCCGTTCGGCGGCGTGAAGCGCTCGGGGTACGGCCGTGAGCTGTCCGGCCACGGCATCCGCGAGTTCTGCAACGCGACGATGGTGTGGCACGGGGCGGAGCCCTCGGATTCCTGACGCTCCGCCGCGGCACGCGGGGCGCCGGGCGCCGGGCGCCGGGCGGAGATGGTTCCGCCCGGCGCCCACGCCATGCCGTGCTGTGTAATGCCGTGTCGCGTCGTGCTGTGCTGTGTCGTGCTGGGAGGCTCTACGCGCAGCTGAATTTCGCCGCGGCCCAGTCCCCGTGGTCGCCGGACTTGGAGTTGTTGGTGTCGGTGATCTTCAGATGGACGTGGCGGGCCCCACCGAGGAGCACGTTGACCGGCACCGTCGCCGAGGCGCCGGTCACCTTCGGCGAGGTCCACAGCACTTTGCCGTCGGCCTCGACGGAGAAGGCCACTTCCCCACAGCCGTTGATCTCGTCGTCGATGCCGGCGTCGGCGGTGAAGGCGGTGCACTTCCCGCCGGTGTAGACCTCGATGTCGGAGTCGGCGTGGCCGCCGATGCCCTTGGCGTACGTCGTGTCCGCGAGCGTGAGGGTGTGACCGTCGGACGCGCCGGACTCGCCGTTCGAGCGGTCGCGTTCGGGCGGTCCGTATCCGTTGGTCGAGGTCAGCCAGACCATGTCACTGGCCCAGGTGTCGCCGGACGGCGGCGCAGGCATTACTGACACGGCGATCCGCTGCTGTGAACTCCCCTTGTCGTACGTGGAGTTGGCGGTCAGAGTGGCCTCGCCCGGCTTGGCGTCCTTGGCGGGGGTGACGCCCACCTCGACGCGTCGGGTGGTGCCGGCCGGGACACGGTCGAGCACGGGGGCCGGGGTCACGGTCCATCCGGCGGGCGCGGCTACGGAGACCCGGACGTTCCTGGCGCCCTTGCCCACGGCGGTGACGTCGACGGCCACCGTGCCGGCCGCCCCCGCACCCAGTTCCTGGCCGGCGGGTGCGCCCAGCGTGACCGCGGCGGCGGGAGTCTTGCCGCCCACGGCGCTGGTCCCCTTGAGCTTCACCGCGAACGCCCGGCCCGTGCTGAGGGTCGCGGTCTTGACCAGGACCACGCCGCCCCGGTCACCCGCGTCGTAGAACCACCCGGTGGCCGCCTTGTCGTACGCGGCCTTCGAGCCGAGCCGGGCGAGGCCGCGGCCCTGGACCTCCACCTTGGCGGGCGCGCTCCCCGTGTGCACGGTGAGCCGGTAGGGCCGGGCGGCCTGCTTGCCCGTGAACTGGCCCTTGCTGGCGCCCACTTGGACGGTCACGTCACCGGCGCCGCGCTGCGGGGCGACGACGTCGGCGCGCTGGATGGCGAAGGCGCCGGTCCGGTTGGCGCGGGTCACGCCGTCGTCCTCGTACAGCTGGAAGGACGACTGGCCCTGGGGGTAGATGTCCCAGGCGAGCGGAGAGGTGGCCGTGCGGTCCTGGTAGGAGCGGATGCCGGGCCACATCGGGACGGCGGCGCCGGCCTTCACGAACAGGGGCAGCGTGGAGAGCGGCGCGCTGTAGTTGTCGACGGTGGTCGGGCCCTGGTAGGTGCGCCCGCTCCAGTAGTCGATCCAGGTGCCCTTGGGCAGGTAGATGCCGTTGCGTACGGTCGTGTCCTGGTAGACCGGCGCGACCAGGAAGTCCTCGCCGGAGAGGAACTCGTACTTCGCGGCGTCGGTCGCCGCCTTCGGGTCGTCGGGGTATTCGAGCGCCAGCGGCCTCACCGCGCCCACGCCGGTCTTGGTCGCCTCGTGGGCGTAGGAGTACATGTAGGGAAGCAGCGACTCCTTGAGCTTGAGGTAGTCGCGGTTGATGGAGGTGTAGGGCTCCCCGTACTGATAGGGCTGCTTGTCGTCGGCGGCCCAGCCGTCCATGGTCATCACGGCGGGCAGGAACGACTTCCACTGGAGGTCGCGGGTGTACGTCTTGGGGCTGCCGCCGAAGATGCCGTCGATGTCGCCGCTGGTGTAGGCGAGCCCGGACATGCTGGCGCCCGCGTAGGTCGGGATCTGCCAGCGGATGTAGTCCCAGCTGCCCGACTGGTCGCCCGACCACTGCACCCCGCAGCGCTGGGCGCCGGACCAGCTCTCGGGGGCCCAGGTGAAGCCGCGGGCATCACTGTTGGCCTCGATGCCTTGGTAGGCGTCCTTGCAGCCGTCGAGCGCGTGCTTGTAGCCGTCGCCGACCCAGGCGACGTCCAGTTTGGCGACGCGCTGGCCGGCCTTGACCTGGTCGGCGAGCTTGTCGAGGCCGTCCTCGGTCCACAGACCCATGTGCATGGAGTCCTTCTGGAGGCCGGCACTGGTCTCGGGAAGGTTCTCGTAGCCGCAGCCGTAGCCGTCGTTGACCAGCATCCAGCCGTTGGGCATGTCGTTGGTCTTGTACGCGTCGGCAATCTTGAGCGCGTCGAGGGTGTGGCGCTCGCCGCGGTTGGCGTTGTGGAGGTAGCAGTCGGAGTCGCCGGGTTCGAGCCCGTACACCGGCGGCAGGAACGGCTTGCCCGTCAACTGGGTGTAATCGCCGATGACTTGCTTGGCGTTGCCCGCGAAGTAGTAGGCGTCGAAGCGCTGTTCCTTGGCGCCGGCGGTGACGGGCTGCCCGAAGACGTACGTATTGGGGGCGTACGTGTTGCGGAAGATGCCGTAGCCGGCCGTGGAGAGGTAGAACGGCACGGAGTTGGGGTGTCCGCCGTCGTTCCAGTTGTCGTCGACGCCGACCTCGACCCTCTGGTCGCGGTGCGAGGTGTTGCCGCGGCCGTTCTGCATGCCGCCGCCGTAGAACTGCTCGGTGGCGCCGCGGGACAGGGTCTGGGTGGTGGCGTCCTTGGTCCAGCTGAGCGGCTTGGCCTCGGCCCACAGCTGGGTGCCGTCGGCCTTGTAGAGGGCGAAGCGGAGCGGGGACTTGAAGGCGCGCAGGGTGACGTTGTCGGTGCTCAGCTCATATCGGTCGCCCTTGTCCTTCCAGCGGACGGCGGGCGGCTTGCCCTGCGGCAGAACGATGTCGGATCCGGTCGGGTCGGTGAACGTGCCGTCCGGGGCGAGCTGGATGCGGAAGGTGTCGGCGGCGACGAAGCTCACCCGGGCCTCGGCCGCGCCCGCGTGCAGCGTGAAAACGCCGCCGGGGGCGGCCTCGAAACCGGTCACATCGCCGACGGAGGTGTCGGCGGGGGCGTCGGCGGACGGCGCGGCCTGCGCGCTGCCGGGCCCGGCGAACACCGCGAGCAGACCGAGCACGGCCGCACCCGCGAGCGCCACTCTCGTGCGTATTGGTGATTGCATAGAGCGTGTTTAGCGCACAAACGAGCACGAGACCATGGGGTGGGCCCAGGAAAAACGAAAACCGCCCCGGGACTCGCGGGGAGTCCAAGGGCGGTTCTGGGCTTGCGTGTTGGCGCGGCCCGGGGGTTTCCGGGGGTTAGAGAGCGACGCCGAGGAGGGCGTCGACCGTGCGGGACACGAGACCGGGTGCGGACTCGTCCGCGCCGCCGTCCGCGTCCTGACGTGCGGCCCAGCGGTCGACCGCGGCGAGCGCGGCAGGCGCGTCCAAGTCGTTGGCGAGGGCCTCGCGCACCTCTTCGACCAGGGCCTCGGCGGACGTACCGTCGGGCCGGGAGACGGCGGCGCGCCAGCGGCCGAGGCGCTCCACGGCGTCCTGGAGAACCTTGTCGGTCCACTCCCAGTCGGCCCGGTAGTGGTGGGCGAGGAGCGCGAGACGGATGGCGGCGGGGTCGACGCCGTCGCGGCGCAGCTTGGAGACGAAGACGAGGTTGCCCTTGGACTTCGACATCTTCTCGCCGTCGAGGGCGACCATGCCGGCGTGCACGTACGCCTTCGCGAAGGGGTACTCGCCGGTCAGCGCCTGGGCGTGCGACGCGCCCATCTCGTGGTGCGGGAAGACCAGGTCGGAGCCGCCGCCCTGGACGTCGAAGCCCATGCCGAGGTGGTCGAGGGCGATGGCGACGCACTCGATGTGCCAGCCGGGGCGGCCCCGGCCGAGCGAGGCACCGTCCCAGCTCGGCTCGCCCTCGCGGGCGGCCATCCACAGCATCGGGTCGAGCGGGTTCTTCTTGCCGGGACGCTCGGGGTCGCCGCCGCGCTCGGCGGAGAGCGCGCGCATGAACTCGGCGTCGTAGTGCGAGACCTCACCGAAGTGCGGGTCGCTCTCGACGGAGAAGTAGACGTCGCCTTCGAGCTCGTACGCCGCGCCCGCGTCCCGGAGCCGCTCGACGAGCGGGACGATGCCGGGTATGGCCTCGACCGCTCCGATGTAGTGCTTCGGCGGAAGCAGGCGCAGGGCGGTCATGTCCTCGCGGAACAGCGCGGTCTCGCCTTCGGCGAGCTCCGTCCAGTCCTTGCCGTCGCGGATGGCTCGCTCAAGGAGGGGGTCGTCCACGTCCGTCACGTTCTGGACATAGTGAACCTGCCGCTTGGTGTCGAGCCACACGCGCTGAACGAGGTCGAACGCGTTGTAGGTCGCCGCGTGACCCATATGGGTCGCGTCGTACGGCGTGATGCCGCAGACGTAGATACGGGCGACGGGACCGGGGTCGAGGGAGACCAGACCGCCGGTCGCGGTGTCGTGGATCTGGAGGTCGCGGCCCTTGCCGGGCAGGGCGGGGACCTCAGAAGCGGGCCAGGCATGCATGTCTTGAGCGTAACCGGACGCACGTTCCGGATACGAACCGGATCCCGCTCTTGGCCGAATGCACCCCCTTGCGCATCCCCTGGGGCTTTGCCCAGCCCCCTTTCACCCCTGAAGGACACTCGCCCTCAAACGCCGGCCGGGCTGAGGATGTCCACACCCCCCGGCATCGCCCCCGCCAGGGCCACGGGGCTGTGCCTGTGCGCGGCTCCGCCGCGGCGGACGCGAGCGATGGGCCCGGCCCAGGGTGCCCTACAGGGGCGCGGGGAACTGCGCGGGACGCGGGCACGGCCCGCAGCCGAAGGCGGGGTTGCCTGGGGCTCCGCCCCAGACCCCGTTCGCGCCCGAAAGGCGCTCGTCCTCAAACGCCGGACAGGCTGAGGATGCCTCGACTGGACACCCTGCCGAAAGCAGCCCACCCAGGGGCGCGGGGAACTGCGGGACCACCCACCACCGTCCGCACCCGAAAGCCAAGGCTGCTGAGGCCCCGCCCCAGACCCCGGTTCGCGCTCGAGGAGATGCCAGTGCCGGGCGGCACCGATCCCGCGGGGGGTGCAGGGCTACACCGGGGGCCAGGGAATGGCGGGCCATTCGCCCGACGGGGTGGGGTGGACCCCCGTGGCCAGGAGGGCGGCGACCCTCGCCCGGGTCGCCTCAAGCTCCGCCTCCGTGATCAGCGAAGCAAGCCGCACCCCGAGCGGCTCCAGGGGCAGAAGGGCCTCGGCCAGGCCCTTCAAGGCGCCCACCGCCTCCGAGGTGAGCGGCTCGCCCGCCCACCCCCACAGCAGCGTCCGCAACTTGTCGTCCACGTTGAAGGTGACCCCGTGGTCGATCCCGTACAGCCGCCCGTCGGGCGCGGGCAGCAGATGCCCGCCCTTGCGGTCCCCGTTGTTGATCACCGCGTCGAGTACCGCGAGCCGCCGCAGCCGGTCGTCGTCCGCGTGCACGAGGAGCGCGGTGCGTCCCTCGCCGACCTCCGCGAGGGCGACCGGCTTCCAGCCCTCGGCCGGCTCCTCGTCCTCGACGAGCGCGAGCAGCCCGGGGTCGCCCTCGGCAGGCTCGGCGGGCTCGACCCACAGCTGGACCATGCCCTCGCCGTAGGGGCCGTCGCGCAGCACGGTGGGCGGCACGAGGTCCCAGCCGGTCGCCCGCGCCACCTCGTACGCCGCGACCTCGCGCTGGGCGAGCGTGCCGTCGGGGAAGTCCCACAGGGGCCGCTCCCCCGCGACGGGCTTGTAGACGCACTCCGCGCTCTCGTCGCCGTACGCGACGGAGCAGTAAAGGACCGCGTTGGACGCCTCGCGGATCTGCCCGACGACGGTGAGCTCGCCCTCGGTGAGGAGCTCGGTGAGGCGCTCGACGGAGGTCACGCTCCGCGGCGGTATCCGTTCTGGCGCGGGCATACGTGTCCTTCCGGGTCGAGCGGCAGGCTGCACAGCGGGCACGGCGGCCGGCCCGCGTTCACGACGTCGAGGGCGCGCTTGGCGAAGGCCCTTGCCTGGGCTCCCGTCAGGCGCACCCGCAGCATCGGCGGGCCGTTCTCCTCGTCCTGGAGCATCCGCTCCTCGGCCTCGGCCAGGTCGTCCTCGGTGTCGGCGTCGAGCTCGACCAGGGCCTGCGCCTCGATGATCATGCGCTGTTCGTCACCGTCCCAGGCCAGCGCCATGGTGCCGACGCGGAACTCCTCCTCGACGGGTGAGTCGAGGGGTGCGCTGTCGGTGACGTCGGGCGGGGCGACGGCGGGAACAGGAGCGTTTCCTCCGGTTCTGCGCACGACTTCGTCGAGCAGTTCGTCGATCCGCTCGGCGAGCGCGGCGACCTGGGTCTTCTCCAGGGCGACGCTGGTGGTGCGACTGCCCGCGGACGCCTGGAGGAAGAACGTACGGCGCCCGGGGAGCCCGACCGTGCCGGCCACGAAACGGTCCGGCGGGTCGTAGAAGAACACCTGACGGGACACGTTCTGGTCTCCCTAGTTCGGAGTTGGAGCAGTCGGAGGTGAAGCAGCGGTTTTCGGCGCGTCCACCCTACTGCTCCGAGCGATCACGGTGCTCCCGCACCGCCACCGACCTCGGCCTGTTCCTGCGCCGGGGTCTCGCGCGGCATCAGCGAGGCGAGGTCCCCGGTGTCGCCGAGGCGTACGAGATAGGGCCGCAGACGGGTGTAGCGGATCACGGTGAGGGAACACGGTTCCACCGAGATCCGTTGAAAGAGGTCCAGATGCATGCCGAGGGCGTCCGCCACGACGGACTTGATGATGTCGCCGTGCGAACACATCGCGTAGGTGGCGTCGGGGCCGTGCTCCGTCTCGATCCGCTCGTTCCAGTCCCGTACGGCGCCGACCGCGCGGGCCTGCATCGCGCGCATCGACTCGCCGCCGGGGAACGCCGCGTTGGAGGGGTGCTGCTGCACGACCTCCATGAGCGGGTCGGTGGAGAGCTCGGCGAGCTTGCCGCCGGACCAGTCGCCGTAGTGGCACTCCCCGATCAGGTCCTCGGGGTGCAGCGCGAGCCCGGGGCGGGCGTCGAGCAGCGGCTGCACCGTTTCGCGGCAGCGCTGCAGCGGGCTGGTGACGACGGCGGCGAGCGGCACCCCGGCGAGCCGGGCGGGCAGGGCGGCGGCCTGGGCGGTGCCCCGCTCATCGAGGGCGACACCCGGCGTCCAGCCGGCCAGCACCCCCGACGTGTTGGCGGTGGAACGTCCGTGGCGTACGAGGATCAGCGTGGCCATGGGCGTCAGCCTAGGCGGCCGGTCCCGCTCGGGTGCGGGCGGCTCCCTTTCACGGGAGAATGCGCCCAATGATCGTCGACTGTGCCATCTACCACGACGGCCGCCGCACCGAGGGCCCGAAGGACTTCTCGGACGCCCTCCGCCAGGCGCGCGCCGAAGGTGACAGCTTCCTCTGGGTGGGGCTCCATGAGCCGACGGAGGACGAGTTCGAGCTGGTCAGCACCGAGTTCGGGCTGCACGAGCTGGCCGTCGAAGACGCCCTCAAGGCCCATCAGCGGCCCAAGCTGGAGGTCTACGACGACTCGCTGTTCATGGTCCTCAAGCCGGTCGTGTACGAACCGCAGAGCGACACCGTGACCTCCGGCGAGCTGATGCTCTTCGTGGGTGACAGCTTCGTGGTGACCGTCCGGCACGGCGAGGGGGCGCCCCTCAAAGCGGTACGCAAGCGCCTGGAGTCGGAGCCCGAGCTCCTCAAGCACGGGCCCACGACGGTCCTGTACGCGGTGAGCGACGCGGTCGTCGACCACTACACGGAGGTGGCGGCCGAGCTCCAGAACGACCTGGAGGAGCTGGAGGCGCAGATCTTCTCGCCCTCGGGCGGCCGCGACACCAAGGACACCGCGTCGCGGATCTACACCTTCAAGCGGCAGCTCCAGGAGTTCCGCCGGGCGACCGGTCCGCTTGCGCAGCCGGTGCAGCGTCTCGCGAGCGCGGGCGTGCCGTTCGTGAACGCCGCGTCCCAGCCGTTCTTCCGCGACGTGGACGACCACTTGATGCGCACCAATGAGGCGGTGGAGGGCCTGGACCGGCTGCTCTCCGACATCCTTTCGGCGCATCTGGCGCAGGTCAGCGTCCGGCAGAACGACGACATGCGGAAGATCTCGGCGTGGGCGGCGATGGCGGCGGTCCCCACGATGCTGGCCGGCGTCTACGGCATGAACTTCGACCACATGCCGGAGCTCCACTGGGCGTGGAGCTATCCGACGCTGATCGTCCTGATGGTGCTTCTGGAGGTCGGTCTGTTCCGCCTGTTCAAGCGGCGCGGCTGGCTGTGAGCGGTGTCCCGGCGGGTGCCTGTGCTTGTGCCTAGGCGAACTCGGGTGCGGTGGACGCGGGGCCGCCCAGCGGGTCGCGCCGGCGCGGTGGCGCGAGGCTGACCATGCGCCGCCACCCCGCGAGCCGTTCATAGGCGTACACGGCGTGGATCGCGGCGGTCAGGGCCGCCGCCTTGGGGCGTGGCCAGCCGAGGATCCGACCCATGTGGGCCATGACGGCGAGGCTGACGTCGCGGTACACGCGGATCTCGGCGAGGGCGCACTCGCGCAGCGCCCGGTGGATGGTGGGCCCGTGCCCGGCGCGCGCCAGGCGCAGCAACTCCTCGTGACAGTAGGCGAGATGGTTCTCCTCGTCGGCGGAGATCATCCGTACCGCCCGCCCGAGGTCGGGGTGGTCGCCGAAGTGCTTGCGCAACAGCTCCATCTGCTCGGACGCGCGCTGTTCGGTGACGCGGCTGTGGGCGAGGTAGACGACGACGTCCCGTTCGGTGAGCGGGTCCTCGCGCCGGAGCTTGGCGTGGCCGAGCCCGATGCCGCGCCGTTCGAGCAGCATCGTGTAGTCGGTGTCGTCGGGTACGTCGGCGGGGCGCAGGCCGCGCTTCTTCATCAGCGCGTGGAAGATCCGGCCGTGTTTGTCCTCGTCGGCGCCGTGCCGGGCCGCCTTGGGGGCGAGCTCGCGGCATCGCTCCGGCAGAAGGGCGGCGATCCTGCCGTTCTCCCAGCCGCCCTGCGCCTCGCCGCTGGCCGCGATGGAGCAGAAGAGCCGGAACGACTCGTCATGGTCGAGGATCTCCTGGAACAGGCTCTTGGCCGAGAGCATCGTTGCCGTCCCTCCGGGTGCGCGCAGGTCTCTGCGCAACCGAGTCAAATGCGGCATACCGACCGCGGCAACAGGGGCCTCGCCCCACTGGGCCGAACGAAGGAATGTGCGGTGGCCCTGTCCCCGTAACCGCCCGGCCCGGCCGGGCGTTGATAGGCGTGACGGCCGTGGCGGGGAAGACCCCCGAGCCCCCACCACGGCCGCAGAGACATCCTCGTGAGCGCCCTTCAGCGCCTTTTCGGCGAAATGCGCGGAAGCGACTTCGGCCGGCTCCTCGTGCTGGTGGCCGAGGACGCCGACTGCTACGCCGTCCTCGGCGA